>CATYEA010000207.1 GCA_958405355.1 uncultured Lachnospiraceae bacterium | reverse complement strand
GGATGTGAACATCCTGAATTCCGATAAAATGTCCGAGTCGACCAAATAGTTCCCGGTCCTCCGCGTCAAATACATTTCCCATTTCTTCCACCGTCTGCTGCCACAACCGTACGCCTTCCGGTTCCTCCTGCTGCCCAAAGTGGTCGGCCAGCCTCCTGTAAAAATCAGAAACAGGCATTTTCATATGACCGCTGATACGCATAAAAACCATATTCAAAGGAAGTCTGTAGGTTCCCGTCAGACTTTTAAAAAGTATCAGACTCTGATTCATCTCCCTGAGAAGCCATATTCGATGCCGCAGTGCTGCTCCCTTCTCCCATCCCAGAAAACCGCAGCCTCCAAAAATCAACAGACTGCCGATACATTTCATCCACCACATTTTATACCGCCTTAAACAAAATCCGTCCCTCCTGATCCAGGATTTCAGACACCCGCCCGGCCCGCTGCCATCCGCTTAAAAACACATAGCGTTCAAAAATTCCACGACAGCCGCTCTGCTCCACATCTTTAAAGTCACTTCCGTGAATGGTCGTAAGAATACGGCAGCCGCTGTGAACTGCCTGCTGAACTGCCAATACATCCTCTGCTCCGCCCAATTCGTCAAAAGCCATGATCTGCGGGGCCATAGAACGGACCATCATCCCTATACCCTCAGCCTTTGGGCAATTTGCCATCACATCGGTCCGTATACCGACATCATTTTGCGGAATGCCCATGTAGCAGGCGCCTACCTCAGAGCGCTCATCCACCAGACTGACACTGACGCCCGGATAGGTTTTAAGACCATTGGAAAAAAGGCGGATAAAATCTCTGAGCAGCGTCGTTTTTCCCCCACCCGGCGGAGATATGATCAATGTGTGGCATGGCTGTCCGTTTTCCCACAAATAGGGAAAGAACGGCTCTCCACAACCCTTAATCTGATGAGCGATCCGGATATTCAGTGACGACACATAGGAAATACTCCGCACCCGTCCATCCGTCACGGCGGTCTGACCGGCCACTCCGATGCGGTGACCGCCGCGAATCGTAATAAATCCCTGACGCAGTTCATCCTCATAGGCATATAGAGAATACTGACATATGTAGGTCATGCTCTCCTGTATATCCTCGGCCATTACCCGCAATGCCCCCTGTTCCGTTTTACCCATCTTTCCCTTTTCATCCACAAACCATTCTTCGCCGGACAAACGCAGCGTTAATGGCTGTCCACTGCGCAGGCGGATTTCCTGAACCCTTTTCCACATCTTCTGAAAGGGCAAAAAACTTCGCCGCAATCTTGCCGAAAGAATATTCTCCAAAAGACCACCACCTGAAACTAATATATGTACAGGCTTTGAAAACATTCCGCTGAACTTGGAAAAGCTTTATTCTGAATATAAAACAAAAAAACTGCGGTACACCTTTCTCAAGCATACCGCAGGTCTTATCTGTTTTTCGTACTTATCTTTCTTCCGGCACAATGATCGCAGCCACAATATATACGAGCAGCCCGGTTCCTGTAAAACCGAGAAGCAGGCACAAAAGCCGTATAATTGTCGGATCCACATCTAAATAGTCACCAATACCTCCGCAAACACCACAAAGAACACGATTGTCTCTGGAACGATATAATCTTTTCATCATCTTTCACCTCATTTATTTTTAATCTGCATATTAATTTTGCCTGCATCACAGCCAAGGGACCAATCGGCCGGCGCATTATTGTTGATAAACTGTTCATGCTCCAGACCCGAGAACTTCTTATCATTGATCGACAGACTTCCGGCATTAACGTTAATATCATAATTATAATCCGTCACTTCGGCGCCCGTCAATGTCATTTCAATAGCCCCGGCATCCACATCCACCTCACCGCCATCCGCAGCTTTCCCTTTAAATGTTATTTTTCCGGCATCACAATCCAGACTCAGCCAACCGGTATTGACATTTTTCAAATCTGCAGCTCCGGCATCCACATCGACGTCCATCGCTCCACACTGAATCGGCGTTTCAATGGTACAGCTTCCGGCATCCACATCAATATTCACATATTCAAAATTACTATCGGACGGAATATACAGGGTGGCTTTCGGCGTATCTATATTCATCCATTCAAAATCCCGGTCACAATTTTGCACCGTCAATGTACTTCCATCAAAGTTCCACTCAAAATAATCCGCATCATTTCCCGCATCCAGCCAGGTTTCACCGGAATCCGAAGCTTTTACCGTCAAGCTTCCATAATCCATATCAATCTGCAGGAGTTCAGTCATTTCTTGCAATGTCACTTTATCCTGTCCGCTCACATTCAGGCTGTTGATCTCATGTTTTGTACTTTCCTTTTTGGAAATCCATCGAAATGGCCCGATCCTCCATGTAAAATCACCATCATAAACCATATGGCTCACGTCGTCATAAGTGACACCAAGGATCGCTGCTGAAAGGCATAACCCACCGCCGATCAGTCCGAAAATCAACGCCACGATCAACCATATTTTGGTTCCTCTCTTCATGCCTCAGCACCTCCTCTGTGAAATATTCTGCGAAACAATCCGACAATCCCCCGTACGATCCATGGAATTAACCGGGTACAGATCAGAATCGTAAATAACACGAAAAGTATTCCCAACGCCAACATGATAAAAGAAAATCCCATCATCATGATTCCTTCCGGTACGGAAGCCACCATATGGACAATACTCATAACAAAAAGGACTACACCGCCGACAGTAAAACCGATGGCACTGCCTCCAATGCCGACAACTACAGCAAGAATCGCACCACAGATTCCAAGCAAAACGCCAAACGCTGCACTTCCGATGCCGCCGATGAGCGGAAGTCCCACGATACAGAGAATAACGATCAACAAGATCTTGCCCAGATTATTACCCCGGCGGGACTCTCTTCCATTCTCTCTTTCTCCCTCAGTTTTCCATTCGTCACGCTCATACCTGTCGTCGTTTCTTCTATCCGAATATATATCGGATGATTCCTGCCAACCGGCATCGGACTGTCGATTTCCCGCCTCTGTCCAGCCATCTTTTTGATAAACATCCGGCATATGCTTCTGAGGTTCCCACCGTGCATCCTTAACTCCCTGCTCGCTGAATTCACTCTGTTCTTCATCATCACCATTCAGAGACGCACGAATCGATATAGCAATTTTTTCCGGAGTATCCAGCATTCCATCCACCGAAGCAAACTCAGAAATACCTGCCTCATCCATGTAATCTCTATAGTATTCCAGAGCATCTTCTCTGTCTTTTTCATCGATATCCTGAAGCAAATACTCCAGTTGCTTCAAAAAGTCCATACGAGTCATTGCTTCATCTCCTCCCTGTCGAACAACTGTGTTATTTTAGACGCATATGATTTCCATTCATTACGGTACAAATTTAATTGTACCAGTCCTGCAGGAGTAATCTTATAATATCTCCGATTCCGTCCGCCAAACTGAACATCGTATGTCTCCAGGCATTCATCTTTTTGAAGCCTTCGAAGCACCGGATACAGTGTGGATTCTGAAATATCGATGACCTGCCGGACATCCTGGGTAATTTTATAACCGTAGGTCCCATCTTTCTCCTTGGAAACAACTGAAAGAACTATGGCGTCCAGCAATGCGGCGCCTGTATTAAAAACCATCCAAACCTCTCCTTTCTCCATAAGATCATCTACTTTCTTTTTTATAATATTGTTTTTATGATTATATTATATATTGTATAATATTAGTTGTCAATCTATATTAATGAAATTATAATATTATTTTTCTTTCACATTTCTTACAAAGTGCCCAATGACAAAAATACCTTCCGGAAATGATTGCATTCAAATTTCCAGAAGGTATATTCTGCTTTACATATTTTAATTCAAATAAAGTGTCTTTAATTGTTCTTTTTTATCCCGGCTAAGGCCCAGCGCTTTCTCAAGATAATCTTCAATCGTTCCATAATGGACCTTAATCGTATCAAACATCCTGTCGAGATAGGCTTTATGTACAATAAACATCTTCATCAGACCGTCATGGAT
>CATYEA010000206.1 GCA_958405355.1 uncultured Lachnospiraceae bacterium | reverse complement strand
TATCATTGGAGAGGTGCGCGGGGCTGAATGTGTGGATATGGTCCAGGCCATGTCCAGTGGACATGATGGTTCCATTTCAACAGGGCATTCCGGGTCGCCGGAGGAAATGCTCAGCCGTCTGGAAACGATGGTTCTTATGGGGACGGATATACCGTTGGTCGCTATACGCAAACAACTGACTTCAGCCATTGATATTATCATCCAGTTGGAGCGTCTGAGGGACAAAAGCCGTCGGGTGACAGAAATTACAGAGGTTGTTGGATACGAAAATGGAGAAATTCGGTTAAATCCATTGTTTGTATTTAAAGAGACAACGGAGAAGGAAGATAAAAATTTTGTGCGGGAAGAGGCATGCTATATGGAAGATATACCATCGGTTTCCGGCCGTCTGGTATTATCCGGAAATGCTCTTGTACATCGAAAGAAACTGGAAGCTGCGGCTGTGCAGCTGGAGGATGGACTTTGAAGCTTACCAATGAAGGTATATATCGTCTGACCTTATTTGAACACTTACAGTTATTTTCTTTATGGATCGTCATATGTGCGGCCGCAGGCTGGATGTTTTATGATACGATTCTTCTTTCAGCGGTGACCTGGCCTGGTTACCTGCTGTTTTTCCCCAAAATGCGTATATACAAACAAAATAAATGTCAGAAACAGTTGGCGTTGGATTTTAAAGATGTGATGATCTCCATTTACAGTTCATTATCTGCCGGTGCAACGGTTGAGCAGAGCCTGAAGCGTGCACTGGAAGATATCGGGCGGAGCCTGGGGCAGAAATCCCGAATGTTTTTGGAACTGGACATTGTCTGTCAAAAAATGGAACGCAATGTACCGGTGAATCAATGTCTTGAAGAAATGGCGGCCCGGTGTCATGACAGGGATATAGAAAATTTCACTCAGATTCTTATTCTTGGAAAGAAGCAGGGAGGCAATCTGGCCATACTTGTTCGGGACAGTGTGGAAAAAATTCAGAGGCGCATTGAAATAACTTATGAAATAGAAGGTCTTATTGGGGCAAAGCGGAATGAGTTTTTATTTATGTGTATTATTCCGGCAGGAATCATCCTGTATATGCGGATTTTTTCACAGGAATTTATGTCGGTACTGTACGGGAATATGGCGGGCGCTTTGCTGATGACAGTCTGTCTGGGTGTTTATATTGGCGCCTGTGGTCTCGGAATGAAAATTTTAAAAATAAAAGATGTGTAAGGGGGATATCCGGATGGATAAACGAAAGAAGTGGTTGATTGCCGGATTTGTTGCTGTATGGGGTGTTACAACGGCACTTTGGCTGAGAAGCCGGTCCGGCGGGACGGAACCGATTCGGGTATTGGAAAGAAATCCGCCGGGGATGGGAGATTCGGAGATTCAGATGGAAATCCGAACGGAGGAAGGAAACTTTCCGATAAATTTTTTGCTGAAAGAACGCCGTTACAGGGAAGATGAGCTTGAAAAGGTTTTTGAGCAGGGCAAGGCCTGGCTGGACAGTGTATGGCTGGGAGATAATACATCGGCTCAGGCCGTATCTGAAAATCTGTATTTTCCTGCACGGATAGAAGAACTTGGCTTGATAATTCGTTGGGAAACAGAGAGCTATCGGTGGATTCGGACGGATGGCAGTATTACGGAAGAAGCCAGAGCGCAGGCGCCTTTGAACACAAAAGTTCGGGCGGTTCTTAGCTATGGGACGGAAGAGAGGATGGTAGATTATCCGGTCACGGTAATCTGTCCGGAAAAGAATGAAGAGGAAGTATTTCAGGAAGCTGTTCTTGAAGTATTGGAAGCACAGCAGGCGGAATTGGCGACGGAGGAGACTTTAAACTTACCCGAGAGTGTGGGGAATGTCATGCTTACATGGTATGGAAGAGAAATGCCGATATGGCCGAAGGTGTTTGTTTTCGGAAACTTATGCGTAGTTTTATTGTATTTTTCCTGGGAGGAAAAACATATGCAGCAGATGAAAGACAGAGAGGATGGATTAAGGCAGGATTATCCGGAAATTGTCTATCGGCTGGTGTTGCTGATCAGTTCCGGAATGACTGTCCGGGCGGCCTGGGAGAAAATGATATCGGATTATCAGGTATGGCGGGAAACGACGGGAAAAAGCCGATGGGGCTATGACGAAATGGAGATGGCCCTCAGAGAGATGAATTATGGGATTCCGGAGCTGAAAGCTTATGAAAGCTTTGGAAAACGCTGTGGAACCCAGGGGTATATCCGGCTGTCATCGCTGCTTGTACAGCAGGTAAAGCGGGGAGCAAAGGGGATGAATCAGCTTCTTATACAGGAAGTGGCCGAAGCGGAGGTGCTGCGCAGAGAGAATGCAAGGAAGTCTGCGGAAGAGGCGGGGACCCGCCTGATCCTGCCAATGATTTTATTGATGACCGTTGTCTTTGCCGTGTTAATGATACCGGCATTTTTATCCATGAGTTTTTAGGAGGTATTTATGAATTTGATCAGAGATTTTTTTGAAGATAATGATGGTGTTGGTGTTGTGGAAATTATTTTAATACTGGTGGTGCTGATAGGACTGGTATTGATTTTTAAAACCCAGTTAACGGCGCTGGTTAATGATATTTTCAGCAGGATAACCAGCCAAAGTGCAGGGATATGATGAGCCGCAGGCCGGATGGACAGGTGACTGTATTTATGGCTTTGCTCTTTATGGTTGTTGTAAGCCTTTTAATGGCTCAGTACCGCTCCGCATTATTTTATGCCCGACGGGCCGATGCGGAACGGGCAGCAGCCTTAAGTGTATCCAGCCTTCTTGCGGAATATCAGCAGCCGTTACGGGATTATTATCATATATTATCCGTGGATGGAGGCTTTGGCCAGGGAATATTTCAGGAAGAACTTCTGGAGGAGCAGCTTCTGACAGTATTCGATGAAAATCTGGAGACATCATTGGGAATGAATTCCGAAGGAAATACGCATATGGATGAACCTATATTTACAATGCTCATTGACAGCGATTGGGATTTTTTTCTAAGAGAGATTTCTATGGATTGGACAGATGCACTCATATCGGAGGGGATTGGATATATTATGAGTCAGTGGCAGAGCAAAAAGGATGGGGAAGTCCTGGAGTTAAATCAAAAGCAGGACGAGGCTGAGGCTGCACAGGCGGAAACGCAGAGCGAAGCAGCAGAAGATGGAGATATATACGCAGATACTTTGGAGCCGGTCACGGACCCAAGAGACTTTGTTATGGAAATATGGAATCAGGGAATTCTGATAGCGGCCTGTCCGGAAAATTTTACCGTATCAGAAAAAAGCTGCGGGATGACGGACGTGTCTTTTCCGGAGGCCGGGCGACGTATTCAGGAAACAGTTGACTTTAAGGAGACTGCCAGTGTTCAGAATTTGATGGGAAAATGGGACGGTATTTTAGAGCCGGAATTGGGAATCCGCGAAATGGCAGAAGATGGGGCGGTCCAGATGTATATTATGGATGTTTTTCAGAATGCCGCATCAAAAGAGTGTCTCGTTGAACATGAACGGGTATTAGATTATGAAGTGGAATATATTATTAGTGGGAACGATAGTGACAGTGAGAATTTAAAAACGGTTTTATGGAAACTTCTGGCTTTCCGAAGCGTTATGAATTTGTCCTATATACTGATGTCTGCTGAAAAGAGCCTGCAGGCCGAGGAGACAGCGGTATTACTGTCGGCGGCGCTATTGATACCACAGTTTGTGAAGGTTGTTGCGTTTCTTTTAAAAAGCGCCTGGGCCTTTGCCGAAGCTTTGGCTGACTGCCGAACGCTGCTGAAAGGCGGAAAAGTACCGGTGATGAAAGATGATAAGACATGGTATTTATCCTGGGAACAGATGATGTGTCTGAATGGCAATATTCTGGATGGAAACAACGGCGAAAAGGGAATGGATTATGAAGGCTATCTCCAGATGTTTTTGATGTTGACAAAACGGGATACAAAATACCGCCGGATGACCCATCTTATGGAAAAAAATATCCGTCTCCTGCCGGATTATTCGGATTTTCGG
>CATYEA010000205.1 GCA_958405355.1 uncultured Lachnospiraceae bacterium | reverse complement strand
TCAAACAGCCGAGTGAAATGACGAACAGTATTTCAGGAATCTTATCTCTTCCAAAGAGCTGGAGCCTGGACAATTTCGCCGAGGCAATGCGGGTAACGGATTTCTGGCATTCATTACTTAACAGTGTACTCGTTACAGGAGTTACCGTTGTGATTTCCATCGTGGTTCATTCCCTGATCGGATATGCCATCGGCCGTAATAAAGCTAAAAGTAAATTTTATAAATTCGTATACTTATTCATCGTCAGCGGTATGTTCGTACCATTTGCCATTCTGATGATGCCTCTGGTAAAACAGACGGCCCAGTTGGGAATCGCAAATATTGTTGGTGTAATTATTTGTTATGTGGTATTCTATATGCCGATGAACGTGTTATTATATTCAGGATATCTGACAAATATTCCGGTAGCGCTGGAAGAAGCAGCAAGAGTCGACGGCGCAAGTACATGGAAGACTTATTGGAGCATTATCTTCCCGATTATGAAACCGATGCATGCAACCGTTGCTGTACTGACAGCGTTGGGAACATGGAATGACGTTATGACACCACTGGTTATCATGTCCGGAAGCGGAATGAATACATTGCCGCTGGCCCAGATGACATTCCAGACCCAGTTTGGAGCAAATTACAATCTGGCATTTGCTTCTTATCTGTTAGCATTGCTGCCGTTGTTGATTTTCTACCTGATTTGTCAGAAACAGATTTTGAACGGCGTCGTAAACGGTGCTGTAAAATAATAGAAGGAGTGGCAACATGGCGATACTTTTTGACATTAACAAAAACATTTTTACGCTTCATACTGACAATTCAACTTATCAGATGCAGGTGGACAAATATGGATTTTTATTGCATCTTTACTACGGAAGAAGAACGGAAGGCACGATGGAATATGTGCTGACCTATGCAGACCGGGGTTTTTCCGGAATTCCATATGATGTCGGACCAGACAGAACCTATTCGATGGATGCCCTGCCTCAGGAATTTCCGTGTCAGGGAAATGGTGATTTTCGGAGTCCTGCAATATCTGTAAAAAATGCAGATGGTTCTTATGGCTGTGACCTGCGGTATAAGAGCTATGAAGTGAAAAAGGGGAAATATGGAATAAAAGGATTGCCAGCAGTGTATGCCGATGAAACAGAGGCTGAGACACTGGAAATTCTTCTGGAAGATCCGGTGACAAAGCTTCAGGTTGTTCTTTTATACGGTGTACTTCCGGGATATGACGTGATCACACGAAGCGCCCGGATCGTAAATGCCGGAGAGGGCACGATATATCTGGAAAAAGTCCAGAGTGCTTGTCTGGATTTTGTGACAGGCAATTTTGATCTCATTAGTTTTTACGGACGTCATGCGATGGAACGGAATTTCCAGCGAAGACCTGTGACCCATGGCTCATTTAAGATTGGAAGCCGCCGGGGAACTTCCAGTCATCAGTATAATCCATTGATGATTCTGGCCCGGCCGGATGCAAATGAAGATTTTGGTGGCTGCTACGGCCTGTCTTTCGTCTACAGCGGAAGCTTCCAGGGGGAAGCAGAGGTAGATCAGTACAATCAGACAAGAGTCCTTCTGGGATTGCAGGAAGAACAGTTTGCCTATCCGTTGGATGCGGGAGAGATTTTCCTTGTGCCGGAAACGGTGCTTACCTACAGCAGTCAGGGATTGGGAAAATTATCCCAAAATCTACACCGCTGCTATCGGAAACATTTATGCCGGGGCAAATATAAAGAAACGGCACGGCCGATTCTTGTAAATAGCTGGGAGGCCGCGTACTTTAATTTCGACGGCAAGATGCTTTATGACCTGGCAGTCCATGCAGCAGAGCTTGGCATTGAAATGCTGGTGATGGATGACGGATGGTTCGGAAAACGAAATGATGATAAAAGCAGCCTGGGAGACTGGGTTGTGAATGAAGAGAAACTAGGAGAACCTTTAAAAGATTTTATAGAAAAGATCAATGGACTTGGAATGAAATTCGGAATCTGGTTTGAACCGGAATGTGTCAATGAGGACAGCGACCTGTATCGGGAGCATCCGGACTGGGCCCTCCATACACCGGGAAGAAAACCGATACTGGGCCGCAATCAGTTGATTCTGGATTTCACAAGAAAAGAAGTTGTGGATGCGGTCTTTGATCAGATGTGCAATGTACTTGATCAGGGAAATATCGAATATGTCAAGTGGGATATGAACCGAAGCATGACCGATATGTACTCCGTTGTTGCAAAAGAGCAGGGAAGAATCGCCTATGATTATGTGCTGGGACTTTATGATTTCCTCGAACGGTTGATGGCCCGGTATCCGGATCTGCTTATCGAAGGCTGCAGCGGCGGCGGCGGCCGGTTTGATGCAGGAATGCTTTACTACACACCTCAGATTTGGTGCAGTGATAATACGGATGCGCTGGACCGGATAAAGATTCAGTACGGGACCTCCTTTGGTTATCCGGCGGGGGCGGTTGGTTCTCACGTTTCGGTGGTTCCGAATGAACAGACGGGACGGATCACATCTTTGGAGACCCGTGGTGTTGTGGCCATGGCCGGGATATTCGGTTATGAAATGAATCTTGGAAATCTGTCTGAGGCTGAGAAAGAAATCGTCAAAGAACAGATTCAGAAATACCGCAGTTATGCACCGCTTATTCAGAATGGTCTTTATTATCGATTGAGTAATCCTTTTGAGGATACATTGGCTGCCTGGGAATTTGTATCTGAAGATGGCACAGAGGCACTGGTCAGCGTTGTCATGCTGGAAATCCACGGAAACATGACAGCCAATTATGTACGGTTAAAGGGTCTGAAAAGTGGAAGAAGCTATCAGGAGCAGGAAAGCGGATGTATTTATGATGCAGACGCTCTGAGAGAAATAGGTATTCCATTACCGCTTAAAGGCGGAGAATATCAGGCGTATCAATACTATTTTAAAATCGTGGGGTAGTTTTTGATGACACAGGTGAATGAAGAAAAATGGTGGAAAAAAGCGGTTATTTATCAGATATATCCACGGAGCTTTCAGGACAGCAACGGCGATGGTATCGGCGATCTGAACGGTATCATTGGCCGATTGGATTACCTGGAAAACCTGGGGATCGATGCGATCTGGCTGTCGCCGGTATGTAAGTCGCCTCAGGATGATAACGGCTATGATATTTCTGATTATCAGGATATCGATCCTATGTTTGGCAGCATAGAAGATATGGAACATTTGATTCAGGAAGCAAAAAAACATCATATCCGCATTATTATGGATTTGGTATTGAATCATTCTTCGGACGAACACCGCTGGTTCCGGGAGGCGAAAAAAAGCCGGGAAAATCCTTACCATGATTATTATATATGGAGGGATGGAGAAGAAGGTCAACCGCCAAATGAGATGCGGGCCTGTTTCGGAGGTTCCGCCTGGGAATGGGTTCCTGAGGTGAAACAGTACTATTTTCATCAGTTTTCTGTGAAGCAGCCGGATTTGAACTGGGAGAATCCAAAGGTACGTCAGGAGATTTATTCAATGATCAACTGGTGGACAGAAAAAGGGGCAGGCGGTTTCCGCCTGGATGTTATTGACCAGATAGCGAAGGAACCGGACAAGGAGATTACGGCCAATGGACCGAGACTCCATGAGTTTATCCGGGAAATGAGCAAAGAAGTCTTCCAGGGAAAGGATTTAATAACGGTTGGTGAAGCCTGGGGTGCAACACCGGAATTGGCGAAGCTGTACAGCAATCCGGATGACAGTGAATTTTCCATGGTCTTTCAGTTCGAGCATATCGTACTGGATCAGGAAGAAGGGAAAGAAAAATGGGACTTGATGCCATTGCCTTTCCTTAAATTAAAAGAAATAATGAATCGGTGGCAGACAGAGTTGTCCGGCTGCGGCTGGAACAGTCTTTTCTGGAACAATCACGACCTGCCCCGTATCGTATCCCGTTGGGGAAATGATGGGGAATATCGGGTGGAATCGGCAAAGATGCTGGCAATCTTGCTGCATGGAATGCAGGGAACACCTTATATTTATCAGGGTGAAGAAC
>CATYEA010000204.1 GCA_958405355.1 uncultured Lachnospiraceae bacterium | reverse complement strand
AAACGGCAATGTTTATGGATATGCAGCAGGAAGTCTCAGTGAAGATATGATCCGCAGCATCATCCAGCAGACCATCGACAGCGTGGAAAATAATTGATGCCGATGGTGAAAATTTTAACTTTACACAGGTTTAAAATATGATATAATGGTTGCGGATAGTATTCCTCAGGAAACTATACCGTGACGCGCGGAGCTTGACGGAGCGCGCCCCATGCGAAGCATATGACATGAGGGGTGCCCTTTGGGTATACCGTGACGCACTCTTTGAGCGCATTTTGACTAAACTTGTTTGCAGATCCTGGATTTAAGTCTTTGAATCCGTAATGGAACTTATATCGTGAGCGAATGGGATTCCGTGGGAGCATCACCTTGGAAAGAAGGTGGTCGGGATGAGAATAGGATTTGTTGGTGCAGGAAAAGTTGGCTTTACTCTGGGAAAATACATGTCGGAACGCAACGTGTGTGTATCCGGATACTATAGCAGAAGTGAAGAGTCGGCCAGACAGGCATCTATTTTTACACATACAAAGTATTACGAGACACTTGAAGAATTGATAGGGTCTAGTGATGCTCTCTTTTTGACGGTTCCGGACGGGGCCATCGAAGGTGTATGGAATTCTATAAAACGATATTCTTTGACAGGCAAGTTTATTTGTCACTGTAGCGGCGTAGAGACAAGCGCCGTATTTTCTGAGATTGACCAGATGGGAGCATTTGGTTATTCTATCCATCCTTTGTTTGCGATTCACAGCAAGTCGCAATCGTATCAGGAAATTTCTCAAGCGTATTTTACAATTGAAGGAGCGGAAGCCCATATTGATTTCTGGAAGGATTTTTTTGAAAATCTGGGAAATCCGGTGCGTATTATTAAAGCTGAGCAGAAGGTGCTTTATCACGGTGCCGCTGTATTTGCCAGCAATCTGGTTACCGGACTGTTTGAAGAAGGGGTCAATCTATTGATGGACTGCGGCTTTGACAGAGAAAGCGGCGAAGCGGCTCTAAGGCCTTTATTTCTCCATAATTGCCAGTCGGTAGCCAGTGTGGGGACAGCGTCGGCTTTAACAGGACCGGTGGAGCGGGCAGATGCAAAGACGATTCAAAAGCATTTAAATGTGTTGCCGCCGGAAGAAAAGGAAATTTATGTACGATTGTCAGAAGTGTTGGTGGATATCGCAAAACGGAAACATCCGGAACGGGATTACAGAGGTTTATCCCAAATATTTGAAAGGAATGGAGAAGTAAAATGAAAAACACAGTTGCAACCTTTAAGAAAGCAAAGGAAGATGGAAAGAAGCTGTCCATGCTGACAGCCTATGACTATTCGACAGCAAGTCTTTTGGATGCTGCCGGAATTAATGGGATTCTTGTAGGAGACTCTCTGGGAAATGTCATCCTCGGTTATGAGGATACGATTTCCGTAACTATGGAAGATATGATTCATCACGGCGCAGCCGTATCCAGAGGTGCAAAGAATGCCCTTGTTGTTGTGGATATGCCGTTCATGTCTTATCAGGGTTCTGTCTATGATGCATTGAATAATGCAGGCCGTCTGATGAAAGAAGGCCGGGCCAATGCGGTCAAACTGGAAGGCGGTATCGAAGTTGTTCCTCAGATTAAAGCCATTGTTCAGGCCGGTATCCCGGTCATGGGTCATTTAGGACTGACACCTCAGTCTATCAATGCTTTTGGCGGATATAAGGTACAGGGGAAAGATGAGGCGGCAGCGCAGAAGCTTTTAGATGATGCAAAAGCCATCGCCGAAGCCGGAGTTTTTGCTATGGTTCTGGAATGTGTACCGTCGGCTCTGGCTCAGAAAGTGACAGAAGCTGTTTCTGTGCCGACCATTGGTATTGGCGCAGGTGCAGGATGTGACGGACAGATTCTTGTATATCAGGATATGCTTGGCATGTTCTCTGATTTCACACCGAAATTTGTAAAACGTTATGCCAATATCGGTGAAGCTATGAAAAGTGCGTTTAAGAGTTATATCGACGAAGTCGGCGAAGGTGCTTTCCCATCCGCTGAACACGGATACGGCATTGCAAATGAAGTGATTGAGAAATTATATTAGGAGGCAGCTGTGATGCAGATAGAAAAGACAGTGGCCGGCGTGAAAGCGCAGGTCAAAGCATGGAAAAAAGAAGGTTTGAGTGTCGGTTTGGTGCCGACGATGGGATATCTTCATGAAGGCCATAAAAGCCTGATTGAACGTGCAGTAAAGGAAAATGACAAGGTCGTTGTCAGCGTTTTTGTCAATCCGACTCAGTTTGGACCAACCGAGGATTTGGAGAGCTATCCGAGAGATTTAAATGCGGACAGCATTCTCTGTGAAGATGCCGGGGCAGCGTTAATCTTTGCGCCGGAAGTTTCTGAAATGTATGCGGAGGATTTTACGACTTATGTGAATATGAGCGGTGTGACTGCAGAACTTTGCGGAAAAAGCCGTCCGATCCATTTCCGTGGTGTATGTACTGTTGTCAATAAATTGTTTAATATTGCCACTCCGGACAGAGCTTACTTCGGTGAAAAGGATGCCCAGCAGTTGGCGGTAATCCGCCGGATGGTCCGGGATTTGAATATGAATGTGGAAGTTGTCGGCTGCCCGATCATCCGTGAAGCAGACGGTCTGGCAAAAAGTTCCAGAAATACTTACTTATCTTCGGAAGAGCGGCAGGCAGCGCTCGTTTTGAGCCGGGCTATCAAAGCAGGAAAAGCTATGGTTCAGTCCGGGGAAAAAGACGGTGAAAAGGTACTCGAAGAAATGAAACGGATTATTTCTGAAGAGCCGCTGGCCCGAATTGATTATGTGGAAATGGTAAAATGGGATACCATCGAGATTCATCATACGGTAGACTGTCCGATTCTGGTAGCCATTGCCGTATTTATCGGAAAGACACGATTGATTGATAACTTTATACAGGAGTAGACAGATATGATAATGACAATGTTAAAAGGAAAAATTCACCGGGCAACGGTGGTTCAGGCAGAACTGGATTACGTAGGAAGTATTACGATTGATGAAGCATTGATGGAGGCTTCAGGTATTTGCGAGTATGAGCAGGTACAGATTGTAGATGTTAATAATGGACAGCGGTTTGAGACATATGTCATTGCCGGAGAGCGGAACAGTGGTATGATCTGCCTGAACGGTGCGGCAGCCCGGATGGTACAGGTGGGTGATAAGATCATTATCATGTGCTATGCAGGCATGACACCGGAAGAAATGGCTGAATATGCGCCGAAGGTCGTTTTTGTAGATGACGAGAATAAGGTAAAAAGGATTACCCGTTATGAAAAACACGGACTTTTGTCCGAAATGGATGAGGTGGAATAAATGCTGAAAGGAAAGACGGTCGTACTCGGTGTGACCGGAAGCATTGCGGCTTATAAGATTGCGGGACTGGCCAGCCGTCTCGTAAAACAGCATGCGGATGTTCATGTGATCATGAGCAAAAATGCGACGAATTTTATCCATCCGACGACCTTTGAGTCTTTAACAGGCAACAAATGTATGGTGGATACCTTTGACCGGAATTTTCAGTTTAATATTGCCCATGTATCTCTGGCTAGCCGGGCCGATGTGATGCTCGTGGCTCCGGCTTCCGCCAATATTATTGCCAAGATGGCCTATGGCATCGCTGACGATATGCTGAGTACGACGGCATTGGCCATGACCTGTCCGGTGATCGTTTCACCGGCCATGAATGTCAATATGTTCCATAATCCGGTTGTTCAGGATAATCTGGTCCGTCTGGCCGGTTACGGGAAAATCATTATTCCGCCGGAAAACGGATATCTGGCCTGTGGTACGACCGGAGATGGGAAAATGCCTTCGGAAGATGTGCTTTTTGACTATATTGTCCGGGAAATTGCCCACGAAAAGGATTTGGCAGGACGGAAGGTCCTGGTCACTGCAGGACCGACTCAGGAACCATTGGACCCGGTACGGTATCTTACCAACCATTCTACAGGAAAGATGGGCTATGCCATTGCCCGCCAGGCCATGCTTCGCGGTGCAGAGGTGACATTGGTCAGCGGTCCGGCAGCTCTTACTCCGCCGCCTTTTGTCAAAGTTGTTCCGGTGGTCCGTGCGGCGGACATGTTTGAGGCCGTAAAGGAACGG
>CATYEA010000203.1 GCA_958405355.1 uncultured Lachnospiraceae bacterium | reverse complement strand
CAAACGCCTCTTTATGGTGTAAAAAACTATCATGTGGAGATTGTCGCCAATTCTGAGTCGCAGGTAAAAGACACGTTTAAAGTAGCTTATGATGCCATGAATGTGCCGGCGATGAAAGGGAAATTTAAGGTCACCAAAGAACTGATAACCAATGTTGCTACAGGTTCAGAGCTAAAATACAATACATCAAATGCAGGAACAAAAGATGGAAAGCGACCGGGGTGTCTGGTATTAAACGAAATTCATGCTTATGAAAATTATGACCAAATCAATGTATTTGAATCGGCATTAGGAAAAGTGCAGCATCCAAGGGAATTTATCATAACGACTAATGGATATGTTAGAGAAGGACCACTTGATGAACTCTTGGCTCTTATGCTCGAGATTCTTGAAACGGGAGAAAATCCACTGGGGTATTTTCCGTTTATCTGCGAAATTGACGATATAAAGGAAGTAGATGACATTGAGGCTTGGCATAAAGCAAATCCATCCATGGAGTATATGCCGATATTGGCCAACCAGATTTTACATGATTATTTAGAAATGCAGAAACTCCCAAGCAAACGGGCAGAATTTTTTACAAAACGGATGAACCTTCCGGCCAGAAACGAAGAACAGACAGTGACCAGTTGGGACAACATATTAAGAGCATCTTATGATGATATTGAACATAAAGTGCCAAGAAAAACACCGGTACTTAAAGGGAAAATCGCAATTCTGGCCATTGACTATGCGGATGTAAGGGATTTTGCGTCAGCCGGGGTTCTCGTCTGGGATTCGGGGGAATATATCTGGCGGCAGCATACTTGGATATGCGCCGAATCACCATTTTTAAAATCCATCAAGTTTCCGATAGAACAAAATTATGGTCTGCCGGAATTCGATGACTATGAGGTCGTATCGGGTCCTGTGATACCGATTGCTCACATAGTAAAATGGTGTATGGAAAGAATGGCGGAATATGTTGTTGTTAAGATTACGATGGATACATATCGGTACACATTGTTTAAAGAAATGTTTGAATCTTATGGTATCCGGCCGGAATCCAAGCAAGAGCCGAATGGAATGTTACGATTGATACGAAAGATTGGTTCCGTCTGCGGGATATTAGCGCCGGAAATTGAAAGCCTCTTTGCGGAAGGAAAGATAAATTTTGGACCATCAGCAATCATGCGATGGTACACGAATAATACAGAGGTAACGATGGACAAGTATGGAAATAAGCAATTTGGCAAGGTAGAGCCAAAACTGCGGAAGAATGATGGTTTCATGGCATTTGTCGCAGCGATGTTTTCAAAGGACTTACTAAAAGAGGTAGTTATATATGTTTGATTTTTTATTTAGGGATAAAGACAGTGAGGAGAAATCGGTCATGGAGCTGATAACAGTAGACGTAAAGAAGCTGGCGTTAGCAAAGACGGCCATAGAAAAGGCAGAGAACATGATCGCCAAAGCGATTGCCAAAAGCGAGTTTGTGGTCCAGAGAGGTAATGAAAGAGTACAGGACGACATCTATTGGATGTTAAATATTCGGCCCAATGGCAATGAAACGGCTACAGATTTCTGGATGCGTGCTATAAAACAGCTGTTGCGGGAAGGGGAATGCGTTATATGTGTGCTAAAAAATGGACTTTTTATTGCAGATTCTTATAGCACAGACAATTCGGTGACTATACCTCAGGTCTATAAAAATATAACGATTAGTGCAAACGATAAGACCATGACGCTGAATAAAAATTTTTCTGCCGATGATATCATTCATTTACGGACAAAAAACCGAAAGATACGAGGATATCTGGAGAAAACATTAAAACTATATAATGATACGGTCAGCGCCTTGTGTGCAGCTAAGAAGGTAGCCGGAGCACCAAAGTTTGCTCTAAATATGGAAGGCCACCAGCCGGTACTGCGGACGCGAGAAGCGGATGGAAGCGAAAGAGCATTGACGATTGATGAGTATAAAAAGAATATCAAAGCTCTTTTGGAATCGGATGATATCGAGGTGTTGACCAATAGCACGGGGTTAAAGATTGAGCAGATAGCGATAAATACATCGGCGAGCAGCGAAGATATTACCAAACTGGCAAATGAGATATTTACGGAGTGCGCTTTTGCTTACGATATTCCAAAAGCGGTTTTTCTGGGAGAGATTACAGAGAAAGCCGACAGCACAAATGAATTTATTACTTATGCCGTCAGCTGGATCGTTGAGATTATCAATGATTCAGTGAATGCGAAAATGGTCGGTAAGGAGGACTATCTTAAAGGTGAAAAGATATGGATAGATATATCACAGTATAAACATATTGACATTATTCAAAGTGCTGCCAATCTTGATAAGCTTCGCAGTATCGGCTTTAGCTTTGACGAGATATTAAAGCTGGTCGGATGGGAGCCGCTGAACACAGATTTTAGCCAGGAACGAGTGGTCACGAAAAATTATACAAACAATTTGGGAGGTGATACAGATGGCAATACAGAGTAGACATTCCAGGGAATCTCCAGGGAAGTGCCTTGAAAGAAAAATAAGGGAGGAAATAGACAATGAAAAAATATTATGCACTTGAGACGAGTGGAATGACGGCAGACCTCTATATCTTTGGAGATATCACATCTTACCCGCGGAAAGAAAAAGATAAGGATGCCTACAGTATCGTTAAAGAACTTTCGGAATTGAAGGCAGATACAATCAATGTCCATATCAATTCCTACGGTGGCGAAGTTTCCGAAGGACTTGCAATCCATAACTGTTTGAAAAACAGTACGGCCAAAATAGTGACATATTGTGATGGATTTGCCTGTTCAGCCGCATCGGTCGTGTTCATGGCTGGCGACGAAAGAATTATGAATGAAGCCTCATTACTGTTAATTCATAATGCGTGGACTTATGCGGCGGGGAATGCGGAGGAACTTCGGAAACAGGCAGAGGACTTAGAGAAGATTACCCAGGCTTCCGTAAATGCTTATATGTCCAGAGTAAATATATCCGAAGAAGAGCTGAAGAAACTTATGGATAACGAAACATGGTTGACTCCAGAAGAATGCGTGGAATATGGTTTTGCGACAGATATAATGAAGGAACCGGAGACGGGGGTCAATCAGTCAGCTATGAAAATGATCAAAGATAAGATTTTGAGTACACCGGCCACCTTGGAAGCTGTTCGTGAAGGAATCGGCGTGGAAGATATTGTCGATGAAATCGTGGAGAAAATAACTCCGTTGTTAAAAAAAGAATCGGAGAAACCAGAGGACAGCACCGGATTTGGTGCTTTTTTTAATTCAAAGAAAGGGGACAAAAAATGAAAGTTGATAAGATTGACAAAGAATTACAGAAAAAAATTGTAGAAATGTTAGACGGCGCCGAGGATAAAAGTCAGGCCATCTTTGACGCTGCTAGTATGATCATTGAAGCCAGACATGGAGAAATGATCAATGAACTGGTGGAACAGAATGCCAGGGCAGCAGCAGATGCGGAGTACAGAGCATCATTAGGGTTGAGAACATTGTCGAAGGATGAGACAGAATTCTACCAGAAGTTGAGTGATGTTAAACAGGCAATCACAGCAAGTCAGCTCGATATCATCCCGACTTCAATCATTGACAGGACACTGGATGATGTAAAGAAAGCCAGTGACACCCTTACATTAGTAAACTTTGCACCTGCAGATGTAAAGAAATGGATCGTGGCGGAACATTCCGGAAAAGCTGTTTGGGGAAATTTGACGGATAAGATCCTTGGAGAACTCTCTGCAACAATCGAAAGTTTGAATATTGAACAGAATAAACTTACTGTTTATCTGGTGATTCCCAAAGCAATCAGAGACCTGGCTCTTCCGTTTGTTGACCGGTATTTTACAGCTATTCTGGCAGAAAGTATGCAGGATGGACTTGTTGATGGATATCTTAACGGAAATGGGAAGACTGGCCCTGTGGGAATCTTCAACAAGATCACCGCTTTTGAAACTGATGGAACGGCCAGCGCCAAAGCAGTACAGACAACCATTACAAAGTTTTCTCCCAAGGGGCTTGCAGAGACAAGAAAGACCCTGAGCAATAACGGGAAACGTAATGTATCTACCCTGCATTTGATCTGCAATCCAATGGATGAGGCGGAATACGTGGATCCAAGCCTGTATGGAGAGGCATTGACGGGCGGTTATAGAAATACCTCATTTATGCCGATTGTAAAGCATGTAGAAG
>CATYEA010000202.1 GCA_958405355.1 uncultured Lachnospiraceae bacterium | reverse complement strand
GAGAATTTGTTGAAAAAATTGAGCCAACCGACGTGGGTGCCGATATGTGTGTCGGCTCTCTGATTAAAAATCCGGGCGGCGGCCTTGCGCCGATCGGCGGATATATTGTCGGTAAAAAAGAATGTGTTGAACGGGCGGCTTATCGTCTGACAGCTCCAGGACTCGGAAAAGAACTTGGAGCCAGTCTTGGTGTCAACCGTTCCTTCTATCAGGGGTTATTTTTGGCACCGCAGGTTGTTGCCGGAGCCTTAAAAGGTGCCATTTTTGCAGCTAATATCTATGAAAGGCTTGGTTTTGAAGTCGTTCCGAACGGTACGGAATCACGTCATGATATTATTCAGGCCGTTGTTCTTGGTTCTCCGGAAGGGGTTATCAAATTCTGCAAGGGTATCCAGGCCGCTGCACCGGTGGACAGCTTTGTGGATCCGGAACCATGGGCGATGCCAGGTTACGACAGTGATGTCATTATGGCAGCCGGAGCCTTTGTACAGGGTTCTTCCATTGAGCTCAGTGCGGATGGACCGATTAAGCCACCATATGCTGTTTATTTTCAGGGAGGTATCACCTGGTACCATTCAAAATACGGAATTATGATGTCTTTGGAGAAACTTGTAGAGGCCGGTATCGTGGATAAATCACAAATTATTCATAGATTTTAAGTATACAAGGTACACGATTTATGGTAGTATAAATTAGTGTACCTGTTTATATTTATGTAAAGCAATCGCCTGGATTTTATATGAAAGGTGATATAAATGCGAGTAAAAAAACCATTGATATGTGAGATGGCCGAGCAGGACCGGCCAAGAGAAAAATTTGAGCGTTTCGGCGCAGATAAGCTGTCTGATGCCGAATTGCTGGCATTGATTTTGCGTACAGGCAGCCGGGAGAGGAGTGCCGTCGCCCTGGCCGAGGAAATATTAAATTTGAATATTCCCGGTACGGGACTGGAAAAACTGTATCATTTATCCCAAAAGGATTTAACGGGAATTCATGGTGTAGGAAAGGTCAAAGCTACACAGATTCTTGCTTTGTGCGAGCTTTCAGTGCGGCTTTCCAAGCTGAAAGCACTGCCCCGATTATCCTTCAATTCACCGGCCTCCATTGCCAGATATTATATGTCAGAATTTCGGTCATATCGTCAGGAACATTTAATGATGCTGCTACTTGACTGCAAAAATCATTTACTTGGGGAGCGCCTGGTTTCCAAGGGCACAGTCAATGCTTCCATGGCAGAGCCGAGAGACATTTATGGCGAAGCTTTAAGGGCAGGTGCGGCAGCAATCATATTGATACATAATCATCCAAGCGGCGATGCGACACCCAGTCCGGCGGATTTAACGGTGACGCGACGGGTTTTTGAAGCGGGAGAACTGCTTGGAATACAACTGCTGGATCACATCATTGTGGCCGGCAGTGACTATAGAAGTTTAAAAGCCGAAGGTTTGATCAAATCTTCAGCAGAGTGAAAGGAGAATCCTATGGCTGTACAGAAATATGGTCTGGATTTAGGAACAGGAACGATAAAAATTTATAAAAATGGCCAGGGAGTGGTGCTGAAAGAAAGAAATATGATCGCTATCCGTCGCAAGACAGAGATGGTGGCTTTCGGAGAAGAGGCCTATGCCATGTATGAGCGGGCCCCGGAAAATATCCGGGTCTATGGTCCTGTGAAAAATGGGGTTATTGCCGGCCTTCATGATATGAAAGTTTTATTGGATTTATTTTTGAGGAAGATTAAATGTGCCAACGGCTTTATCCGGAGCAATGAGTTCTATTTTGCCGTGCCTTCAGATATTACAGAGGTGGAAAAAAGGGCCTTTTTTGATCTGGCCATGAGTTCTGAATTTAAGACAAAAGACCTCTATATTGTAGAAAAACCGGTAGCGACGGCTTTTGGAGAAGGAGTGGATGTTCTGCATACGCCGGGAGTAATGGTCATTGATTTTGGAGCAGATACGGTAGAAATTTCCGTATTAGCCCTTGGCGGTATTGTGGCAAGCCGCCTGTTAAAAATCGGCGGCAATGCGATGAATGAGGCTATTTGTGAATCGGTGAAAGAAAAGTATAATCTTTTGATCGGAATAAAAACGGCCGAAAGTCTGAAGCTGGAACTTGGTTCCGCCCTGAATACGGTTCATTCTTTTAAAAAGGTTCTCGGTCGGGATTTGATTTCCGGGCTTCCGGCGGAAGTGAAAGTGGATTCCAGAGTGGTCTGTCAGCCGATTCAGGAACTTCTGGTCCAGGTCGTTCGAACTGCAAAGGGACTTTTTGAGCATACACCGCCGGAGGTGCTGCGTTCCATTCTGAGCCTTGGTATCATTGTTACCGGAGAAGGCAGCCGGCTTACCAATTTGGAAATGTATCTGGAAAAAGAACTGACTGTCCCTGTGATCATGTCTGAAATTCCGGATCAGAGTGTGATTCAGGGGCTTGGTGTGATCATGTCCAACGAAAAACTGCGATCGTTAGCTTTTTCTGTCAAAGAAGCAATATTTAGTTAAAGAAGGTTAAACCTATGAATAAAAACAAAAGAAAACAGATGAAGCCGAGATATGTGTTATGGCTTATCATCGTTCTTTGTCTGCTTTTTATTGGTGTCAGTCTGAAAAATAATGGAGAAAAACTGAATGTTCAAAATGGAATCAGTGCATTGATCCTTCCTATGGAAAAAGGATTGAACAGTATCGGTGGTTGGCTTGGGGAACAGAAGGAGCACAGCCGTTCAGTCAATGATCTGCTGGCTGAAAATGAAGCGTTAAAACAGCAGATTGAGCAGTTGAATACAAAAATTTCATCCATGGAAAATAACCTGTCTGAGTTGGATGCTCTTCGTGAACTGTTAAAGATGAAGGAAGTCTATCCGGATTATGATATGGTCGGTGCCCGGATCATCAGTAAGGATGCAGGAAACTGGTATAATAATTTTATTATTGATAAAGGAAGTAATGACGGTATCAAGAAGGATATGAATGTCATTTATGATAATGGACTTGTAGGTATTGTCTCTGATGTTTCTGCAAATAATGCGACGGTACGTGCCATCATCGATGATACGAGCAGCGTCAGCGGTATGTTGTCGAAATCCACTGAATTGTGTATTGTCAATGGTGATCTGAAGCTTTATCAGGACGGACTTCTGGATGTTGAGATGATTTCCAAAGATGCTCAGATAGCAGCGGGAGATGAGGTTGTAACTTCTTATATCAGTGACAAATATCTGCCGGGTCTGGTCATCGGATACATCAGTGATGTGTCTATGGACAGTTCAAATTTGTCTCAGAATGCACATATTACTCCAAAGGTCAGCTTTGACAATATTACGAATGTTATGGTCATTACCCAGTTAAAAGCAGACTTAGTGGCTTCAGAGTCAGAAGAGGAGGAATCTTAATGCGGCGGCTGGTATTTTATATTGCCATGATCTTTATTATATATTTTTTTCAGACCGGCGTATTTACCCATCTGGCTTTAGGAGGCATTGTACCAAATCTCTTTATTATCTGTACCGTGACCATCGGCATGATTCGGGGCAAAAAAGAAGGATGTCTGATCGGATTCTTCTGTGGTATACTTATGGATGCCCTGTTTGGTGTGTATTTTGGCATGTATGCCCTGGTGCTTTCTGTCATCGGATATCTGGCTGGCTACGTTCAGCAGATTTTTTATGAAGAGGACATGACACTTCCGATAGTCATTATCGGCATTGCAGATCTTCTTTATGGGATTGCCATATATCTGCTCTGTTTCCTGACACGGGGACGCATGGACTTTATATTTTATTTTGGGAGAATCATTCTTCCTGAAACAATTTACACATTGATTCTGGCCGTATTTGTATACAGTATCATTGGCTGGATCAATAAAAAGATTGAAACTAAAGGAAGTGAAAAACGTATTGATTAAAAAGATATTGAACTTCATTTCAGACCTGACAAAATCGCGAATCTTTGTAATTGGTGCATTTTTCACCTTTCTTTTTATGATGCTGATTCACAGAGTTTTTGTATTGCAGGTTATTGAGGGTGAAAGTTATCTGGAAAGTTTTACATACCGTATACAGAAAGAAACTGAGCTTCCAAGTTCCAGAGGGACGATTTATGACCGCAACGGAAAAATACTGGCCTATAACCGACTGGCAAATTCCATTACCATTGAGGATAGTTCTCTGCTCAAAACAAATGCGGAGAGAAATGAGATGATTTCCCGTCTGATCCAACTGATTGAAGGCTCAGGCTACGAAGCA
>CATYEA010000201.1 GCA_958405355.1 uncultured Lachnospiraceae bacterium | reverse complement strand
GTATAGATTTTTTGAAAAATGAGAAACTATTTCAGGACAGCCGACGGATTACCATTGTTGACCGGGAGGGTGATGTGCTGTATGATTCAGTCGCGGATGCGGATTCGTTGGACAACCATAAGACGCGTCCGGAGATTTCTCAGGCTCTATATCAGTCTGCAGGAGCTTCACTGAGAGATTCAGATACCCTCGATGAGAAAGTTTACTACTATGCAATAACTTTAGATGATGGGAATATTCTCCGGGTCAGCAGTTCCATGGACAGTATTTATCAACTTATGTTTTCTATGGCGCCTTTTATGGCTTTGCTTGTCGCGGCGATTATTGGGATTTCCGTTGTTATCATATGTATCGAAACAGAACGGATGGTTCGGCCGATTAATGAGATTAATTTGGATAAACCGCTGGAAGAGCCAATGTATGAGGAATTTAAGCCCCTGCTTACCCGAATGGACCACCAGAATGAGCGGATTCGGATTCAACTGGAAGAATTAAAACAGGCCGAGGGCATTCGACGGGAATTTTCTGCCAATGTTTCCCATGAACTGAAAACTCCGTTAATGGCAATCTCTGGTTATGCGGAGATTATCAGCCGAAATATGGTTAAAAAAGAAGATATTCCCGAATTTGCCGACCGGATTTATAAAGAAGCTACCCGGATGACCACTCTGATTGAAGACATCATTAAACTGTCCCGATTGGACGAACAGTCGGATATGATGCCTTTTGAAGCGGTGGATTTGAACCGGGTAACAGAGGAAGTTGTGGACAGCCTCCAGGCTGTGGCACGGCAGAGGAAGATTACCATAACTGTAGATGGGGATGTGCCAACGATCAATGGCGTTCGTCAGATCATTTATGAAATGATTTATAACCTTTGTGACAATGCAGTGAAATATAATAGGGACGGCGGCTCTGTTCACATACTTATGGAACCGTCACCGAAGGAAGGATACTCTGTTCGATGGTCCGTGTGGGATACGGGAATCGGCGTGCCGGAAGAAGAACAGGAGCGGATCTTCGAGCGCTTTTACCGGGTGGATAAAAGCCATTCCAGAGAGACCGGGGGCACCGGATTGGGCCTTGCCATCGTTAAACACGGTGCAAACCTTCATCAGGCCCTCCTGACCGTGGACAGCAAACTTGGGGAAGGAACCTGTATAGCGATCGAGTTTAAAGCGGCGGAGTAAATCTCTGAAAATCGACATATTTAAAAAGAAACAGGCCGGCAGTAATAGTTAGCTTTGACTTTTGCATAAGATACAGGTATAATCGACCGTATATATACGGAGACGGGAGGAACCTGCAGTTGACAGATTTATTGGTGGCATGGTTTATTAAGGATAAAGAGAATATTAACGATACAAAGGTCCGGCAGTCTTATGGAAGATTGTCGGGCCTTGTTGGAATCTGCTGTAATGTTATTTTATTTGTACTGAAATTGTTTGCCGGACTGGCGACAGGGGCTGTGTCAATTATGGCAGATGCGTTTAATAATCTGTCCGATGCGGCATCGTCGGTGGTAACTTTGATCGGATTTTATATGGCGGGAAAACCGGCGGATCCGGGGCATCCTTACGGACACGGCCGTATTGAATATCTTTCCGGACTTTTTATTGCTGTAGCCATTTTGCTGACAGGTGTGGAGTTAATGAAGTCTTCTGTGGAAAAGATCCTTCACCCGGAAGCTCCGGATTTCAGTGTGATGTCCATTGCCATTTTGGTAGTTTCTATTTTATTAAAAATGTGGATGTCCAGATTTAATTTTAAGTTGGGAGACCGGATTCAGTCGGAGGCGATGAAGGCGACGGCCACAGACAGTCTGAGTGACTGTATTTCCACATCGGCCGTACTGATTGGCGTATTCATTGCTATGGCTACGGGAAAGAATCTGGATGGATGGATTGGCGCTTTAGTTGCATTGTTTGTATGTTTTGCCGGTTTCAGTGCGGCGAAGGATACGATTCAGCCTCTGCTTGGGCAGGCTCCGGACCCGGAACTGGTGAAGAAAATCAAAGAACGGGTGCTGAAAGAAGAAAAGATTCTTGGTGTTCACGATTTGATCGTTCATGATTATGGACCGGGAAGACGGATGATTTCGCTCCATGCTGAGGTATCTTATAAAGAAGATATTTTGGAAGCCCATGATCTGATTGATAACATTGAAAGAGATTTGATGAAAGAATTCCAGTGCGATGCCACGATTCATATGGACCCAGTGATAACCGATGATGAAGAAATGAATAAGATTAAGAAAATGGTAGAGGATATGGTGGCGGATGAAAATACCGATTGGAAGATTCATGATTTCCGAATGGTTCGGGGAAGCTCACATACGAATCTGATTTTTGATTTAGTAGTGACACCTGAGGAGCTTTGTAAGAAGCAGGAGATTGAGCGATGGCTGAAAGAAAAAATCCACGATGCCGATGCAAGCCTCTATGCGGTGGTCACCGTAGAACAGAGTTTTTTATAAGCAACAGGTTTTATGAATAACCGCATCCCTGTTTTTGGAACAGATAGTAGGAAAATTTACATATCTGAACAGAAACAGGGATGTGGTATTTTTATAAACTGTGACTCTTTAAATAGACTTTTTCAATTAAATTCAACAGGGCGTACAGGGCTGTGGCAATAATACAGAGGATAACAATGGACATGAGTACCCAGTCCAACTTGAAAACCTGGCTGCCATAGACGATCAGGTATCCCAGTCCGGCATTGGCGGAGAGAAATTCACCGATGATGACGCCCACCAGGCAGAGACCGATGTTGACTTTCATATTGCTGATGATGTTTGGAATGCTTCCGGGAATGATAACTTTTTGCAGCATATCTTTCCGGCCGCCGCCAAGGGTTTTGATGAGCAGCAGTTTATCCGGATCCATTTGGGTAAAGCTGGTTGTCAGGTTAATAACTGTACCGAAAATGGCTAAGGAGATGGCGCAGACAATAATGGTTTTCATGTTATTGCCGAGCCATACGATAAAAATCGGTGCCAGAGCCGTTTTGGGCAGACTGTTCAATGTGATCAGATAGGGTTCCAAAACACCGGAAATGCTCCGGTTCCACCACAGGAGAACCGAGAGAAGAATACCAGCCACCAGAACAATAAAAAAGCTCAGGAAGGTTTCAAAGAGGGTAATTCCTATATGATAAAAAACCGTTCCGTTACTGGCCATAGTAACGAAGGTTTTAATAATTCTGGAAGGACTGCTGAATATAAAATCATTGAGTATGCCAAGCCGGGTGGCGGTTTCCCATAGGAAAATAAAGAGTACAAGTATAAAAATCTGCCAGAAAGCAACGAGCCGTCGGCGGCGACGGTAATTATCTACATAGGCCTGCTGATAGGTGCTGACAGGTTCAGTCATTTAAATCACCCCACAATTGGTTAAAATAATCTTGAAATTCTTTAGCGGAGCGGGCTTTCAACGGTGTTTTTTCTTCAATTGACAGATGAATCGAGACGATTTCCTTTACCGTTGCAGGACGGTTTGTCAGGACGACAATTCGGTCACAAAAGCTGATAGCCTCGGAAATATCATGAGTCACGAGAATAGCGCTCTTGTGTTTTTTCTTTAAAATGGTATAAATATCTTCCGAAACGTTCAGACGGGTTTGATAGTCCAGCGCTGAAAATGGTTCATCCAGTAATAAAAGCCCCGGATTTAAGGCGAGTGTCCGAATGAGGGCAGCGCGCTGACGCATACCGCCGGATAACTGAGACGGTTTTGCATCTTTAAAGTGTTCCAGGTCGTAATCTTTGAACATTTGATTGACAGCCTTTAACCGCGCTGGAGTCATCTGGTGATTAATTTCCAGTCCCAGCAGCGTATTTTCATAAATTGTCCGCCATTCCAGCAGATGGTCTTTTTGCAGCATATAACCAATAGGCATCGTGTTGTCTTTGCAGAGTGCTTCGTGAATTTCAATTTCACCGGATTCCGGTGAAAGAAGTCCGAAAATCAGCGATAAAATCGTCGATTTTCCGCAGCCGCTGGGACCGACAATACCTAAAAATTCGTTAAATTGAACCTGGAAGGACAGACGATCCAATGCCTTTGTTTCTCCGGATAATGTATGATAGGAGTAGCTCACGTTGCGGAAATCCAGCAAAGGTTTCATAGAATCCTCCTTCAAAATGTGTATATTCTTATAGTATGCAGATTCTCCAAAATGTGATATACTGTTATGGTATTTAGCGAAGAAAGGAGACTAAGATGGCTAAGAAAAAAAATAAAACTGGATTGATTGTAT
>CATYEA010000200.1 GCA_958405355.1 uncultured Lachnospiraceae bacterium | reverse complement strand
GGCATTAGCTTTCTCATTGATATAGTATTCCAGTTCCGGTGTATTAAGCTTGCCTGAAAGGACACTTAACAATGATTCACTGAAATTGTCCGGAATAACAATCGCTGCATAATACTTGCCGGATCTGACGCCTTCAACAGCTTCATCTTCCGACACAAAGGTCCATCCCAGCTGATCATTTTCCTTCAGATTCGTAATGATCTCGTCACCCGCATTGATCGAAAGGCCATTGCTCGACGCCTCCTGATCATTATTGGCAACAGCTACCTTAATACCGGAGGTGTTGGCATAAGGATCAATGTTTGCAACAATATTGAACCATGCATAGAGCGACGGAATGATCGACACACCTATGATGACCAGTAACGCTGCCGGGTTGCGCAAAATCCGCTTCAAATCCCGGCGAAAAATCCGAAATGCATTTCTCATAAAAATGCTCCTTTTTCATAAATTGTTCCATTAATAGATAACATGTTGATTTTCTCATAAAAAATATTATATTAATGGACAGCATAATTTACAACCATCAATCGCATGTTTTTTGTTCATTAATGGTCACTTGTTTTAAAAAGTGTCTAATTGTGATTTTTGTCATTCAACCGATGCCTTTGCGTGCTGCTTACAGCTGTGTTTTGTCCAGTCTTTCGATAATTTTCTTATTCATCCGGTCATAGGAACGCCACGACTCCTGACTGTCTGCAATGCCGACCTTCTCACAGATATACCTGATAAGCCACATAATCTCATCTACGGATTTGCCGGTCCGTTCTTTTACCCACTCAGGTGTTGCTGACACAATGCTGTGCGCCGCCAGATTGCGGACTTTCTGCTCCACATTCACCAGTTCCTGAACCCGCTGAGCCATCAACGCATCCCTGCATTTTGCCTGAACAATGGTATTTAATTGATAAGAGTATATCGGACCATACCTGAAACCATCGTTAAACTTGCGATCTAGAATTTTCAGCACCTCTGAATTTGCAAGTTTTCCCCGGCTCCATTTCTGACTGTCTCGGCTTGAATAATAATCTTCAATATGAATGTTGCAATACTGCTTAATCACTCTTTCAAGTAAATCCACACCAAGTGGTGTGATCGCTCTGATAAAATCCGCATATTCTCCGCGTTTGACTTTCAAATCAAGGCTCAAGGTATATTCCAAAAGGACTCTGTTCTGATTTTCCGCCTTCACCGGCCAGAGCACACCATTATTCTTCGGCAGAAACCGATTCATTCTCTCCCAATCAAGCACTGCCCTGGCATCAGCGGCTTCAAGCCAGTCATAATCTTCTTTGCCCAGCTCTCTCTGAATTTCTCTGCCCACCTGCAAAGCCACATGATAATCATAAGATTGCAGATGCTTCTTGATCATATCCATCTTCAGCAACTGAACAAGGTGCATGCATCGTACTTCCTCGCAACGCTTCTCTGCCTCCGGCTGATTGTCCTCATCCAGTTCCCAGTTTGTCTCCACATCATAATCTTCACGTTCTTCATGTTCCAGATTGCTTCGCCGCTTCGGTGTCGATACCTGAATCGGCAAAAATCGATATTCTGCAAGGGTTGCCATCACCAACAGTGCGCTTTTCATGGCCGGTGTTCCCGATGCCATATTCACGATCAGTGTATCCTCCGGCATCATCTCTTCCTCTATATCCGCAATGATTCCTCGGAACGCATGATAAAACAGGTCATACTGCTGTACATCCACCATCTGTTCATCCCGGATGATCCGCACTTCAAAGGTATGCCCCAATTTTTCTCCCAGTAATTCTATGCTTCTGACATAACGATTATCTTTCTCATGATGTAGGATCATCTCATGAGACAAATAGAGGATTACTACGTCCGGCTTGTAATAGCGGCAAATATGCAGCATAGAACCATCGTAAAAATATTTAATCGGGTCTGTATTCCCGATTGGTGAAAATAAATATGTCTTACTCATATAGCACATCTCTCTTTGCGTATAAATACAATTGTCCAGAGCCAATATCCTCATAATCTGACCCTGAACAATTATATTCTACCATATTTACAAACTGAAGTGCTACATATTTGTTTTATACCAAAACAATTTCCTCCTGCTGTTTTGGAACATCTCCCCAGGATTTCACACGACCTTTTCCGATCATCCGGTATATTCGGACACTGTCTTCCCCACTGGCAGGATTGATATAGTACGGTATTTCTCTTACCAATTTTTCATAGCTTTTCTGCGAGAGCATGGCTTCAAAAGCCGACTTCTGCACGCGCGTTCCATAGCCTTCCAACAATTTGGCAAATTTGGTTCTCCGCTTATTATCCACAATATCATAGATAATCAAAATAAATTGCCTGTCATCCTCCAGATTTTCAGCTATCTGAAAATAATACTCTTCATCTTCGGCACCAAATGCATTCATATCTGCTTCTTTCTCCGCCTCATAAAAATCGCCTTTAAAAACGTTTTCATCGGATGATAATCGGCTCATAGATACTTGCATCTCCTTCCTCAATGGCTTTTGCCAGACGATCCATCTGAAGTAAAATTGCCCTTCTGAAACTGACGGCCGAATCTGTATATTTTAAATATCTGACCTCTGTTCTGAACTTTCTCTCCAGCTTATTGAGAAAAATCTTTAACCCTTCCCGTGTCAGATAACATCCCGGTTGATCCAGATCTGTCTGAAAATGTTCTTTCTTTATTTCATAACCATTAATCAGACTCATCACGGTTGCATCGACAATGACTGCACGCCACTCTTCCATCAGGTCACTTGCAAGGGTTGGATGTTTTTCTGCATCCCGATGAATAAATCCAAAATAAGGATTCAGTCCTTTCATCTCAATCTTACAATAGACTTCATTCAACAGCAGCGAATACCCGAAACTGATCATGGAGTTAAATTCATCTTTCGGAGGACGTCTGCTTCTCCCCTGAAATTTAAATTCTTCGTCTATACACTTGGACAGCCCCTGAAAATAGCTTTTCGCTGCCTGACCTTCAAAACCAATCATCTCCGTTATCTTCTTGCTTGTAAGAATACGGTTACGGCAAATCGACATCATTTGCTGTTCCTCTTCCAGAGTCTTATACTTACTCTTTTCATATCGCCGCAAAACCACACTCTGATTCTTCACCTTGGCGCTCAAAATTTTCTTCCCAAGTTCCACTGCAAAATCCGTATCATACAATGCGCTCTGCTTTCGCTGTCTTTCAACATTCACATGGCCCGTGGACATTAAACGCCCAAAATATCTTCCGCCTTTTGAGAAATAAGTCACAGGTATCCCACGCATCATGCACTCTTCCATACATTTCGTCGTCACCTGCGACTGCCCCATAATCGTGATACCTTCCAATGACTCAATTGGAATAAAAGTCTTCATGCCATCTTTGTACTTCGCCACACATTTGTTGCCTTCAATACCAATGAGCGCCCCATTTTCATTCACATACAGTAAACTCACGTACTCATCCCCCTTTCATCGTTTTGCAACGATAAAATTGCGTCCCCTGACGGGGTTTCTTATTGCCAAATTGTAGACCGTTGTTAAGCCAAATATAGGATGTAGTGTTTCCGTCCCCTCTCGGGGCATCTTATTTCCAAATATGTATCAGGAATTTAACGAAATCTATTTGAAATATATTTTCCGTCCCCTCTCGGGGTATCTTATTTCCAAATAGCGAAACTCTTTGGGTTGAAAAGCCTAATCTGTTTCCGTCCCCTCTCGGGGCATCTTATTTCCAAATAGTAATGGGTGAGTTTGTTTGTTACTCTTTTAATGTTTCCGTCCCCTCTCGGGGCATCTTATTTCCAAATAATGGAAAGACTGTTGAACCAAATGATGGAATGATTGGTTTCCGTCCCCTCTCAGGGCATCTTATTTCCAAATCGACAATCAGAACTGTAAAAACACTTAACGATGGTGATATGTTTCCGTCCCCTCTCGGGGCATCTTATTTCCAAATCAATATGGCAAGAAAACGCATGGTAACTAGAACAATGTTTCCGTCCCCTCTCGGGGCATCTTATTTCCAAATTAAAGGAGATTTTATCATGGAAGAAAACAGAAACGAGTTTCCGTCCCCTCTCGGGGCATCTTATTTCCAAATCAGATGTTCCAGACCTGTTAGAGTTTCAAAGACCTCGTTTCCGTCCCCTCTCGGGGCATCTTATTTCCAAATAAGAAGAAATGAATGAAAACTGAACATAAACACGTTTCCCGGCGCGCTCCGCTCAACTTGAAATTTGAATAGAAAACTTATTGAAGAATAAAACAATTACAGA
>CATYEA010000199.1 GCA_958405355.1 uncultured Lachnospiraceae bacterium | reverse complement strand
GTTTGAGATAATGGCCGAGGCGGCGGAAAAACTCCGTGAAAAACGCCGTATCCGCGGCGGTATTGACTTTGATTTCCCTGAATCCAAAATTATTTTGGATAAACGGGGCCGGGCTGTAGATGTGAAACCCTATGACAGAAATTCAGCGACGAAAATCATTGAAGATTTCATGCTGGCGGCTAATGAAACTATTGCCGAGGATTTCTTTTGGCAGGAAATTCCTTTTCTGTACCGGACCCATGAAACGCCGGATATGGAGCGTATACGGAAACTGACCGTATTTCTCAAAAACTTTGGTTATTATCTGAAAATCAAATCCGGAGAAGTTCATCCGAAAGAATTTCAGAAGCTTCTTGGAAAGATTGAGGATACGCCGGAGGAAGCCATGATCAGCCGCCTTGTACTGCGGTCCATGATGCGGGCAAAATATACGACCGAGAATACGGGACACTTTGGGCTTGCGGTCAAGTTCTATACCCATTTTACATCACCGATCCGCCGTTATCCGGATTTACAGATTCACCGCATTATTAAGGAACAGATTGACGGAAAATTAAATGAGCGGCGTCTGGAGCATTACAGAAAACTGCTTCCGGGGGTGGCAACGGATACAAGTACAACAGAACGCCGGGCCGATGAAGCAGAGCGGGAAGTGGATAAGCTTAAAAAGGTGGAATATATGTCCAGACATTTGGGAGAGATTCATGAGGGAGTTATTTCCGGAATTACCAACTGGGGTATGTATGTGGAACTGCCGAATACCTGCGAAGGCATGATTCGTCTTCAGGACCTGGATGATTATTATGTTTTTGATGAAAATAAATATGAACTTCAGGGGGAAATGAGCCATCAGACTTTCCGCTTGGGACAGAAATTAAAAATCTGTATTGCTGATGCAGATAAAGTCACTCGAACCGTTGATTTTTTACTGGCAGATGATGTACAATAGATAGTGCGCGTAAGGTGCGGAAACGAGGTAGTATATGGGCAAAGCAGGAATTAAATTAATTGCCAACAACAAAAAAGCATATTATGATTATTTTATTGAAGACACCTATGAAGCCGGAATCTCTCTGCACGGGACAGAAGTAAAGTCGCTCCGAATGGGCAGATGCAGCGTGAAAGAAGCCTTTGTCCGCCCGGAGGGAGAAGAACTTTTTGTTTATCAGATGAATATAAGTCCTTATGAAAAGGGAAATATATTTAATAAGGACCCGCTTCGCGTGCGGAAGCTTTTGCTTCATAAGTATGAAATACGAAAGATTCTGGGACAGGTGGCCCAGAAGGGTTATACCATCGTACCGCTGAAAGTTTATTTTAAGGATAGCCTGGTAAAAGTGGAGATTGGGCTGGCCAGAGGTAAAAAGCTTTATGATAAGCGGGACAGCATTGCGAAAAAGGACCAGAGACGTGAAGCCGAGAGGGATTTTAAGGTGAAAAATCTCTATTGACATTTCAATGGTTTTTGAGTATGATAAAGAAACATCGTTAGTCTTAACCATCAACTTTATAAGGGGTTGTACTGGTTTCGACGGGGGTGTGGAAGTTTGGGAAGCCATCCGCAGACTCCGGGACTGCGTAATAACCTGGAACTTAAATATAAAAGCTAACGAAGATTACGCTTTAGCTGCCTAATCGCAGCTTGTCAGCCTCGGACCGCTCACTGTCTGAGAATCTGGCATCGAACTTGTGAGGCCCTCCGCTGCCAAAGCTTTGAGGCGGCGGAAGATTTATGAAGCTACTAAGGTTGGAAGCCTGTCATTCGGCGTCTGACTGAGGGAATGTCCATAGAATGACTGTGATGGGAGATGCCTGGGCGGATGTGCCTTCGGACCGGGGTTCGACTCCCCGCAGCTCCACTAATGAGTCGTATTGAAAAATGCTTGAAAACATAGAGTTTTCAGGCATTTTTCATTTTAAATATGTAGGATTTTATAGTATAATTATTATAAGAAGAAGGGATGTGATGCTATGGCGCTGTTAAAAAATGAATACATTAAACAGGAAAAAATAAATGGTATTATATATGATATGTCTCCATCTCCAAATTATAGACATGGAATTGTTAATAATAATATAAATACTATTATAAAAACAAAATTGAAAGATAGCCTGTGTCTTGTGTTTATGGAAAATCTGGATTATAAATATCATCCGGAAGAGAACGATGATTATGTCATTCCGGATATTATGATTATCTGTGACAGAAAGCATTTAAAGGGCGGCAGTTATAGCGGAACGCCCAAGTTTATTGTTGAAACGTTAAGTCCGTCAACAGCTTTGAAGGATAAAACAACGAAGAAGGATATATACGAAAAGGCTGGTATCGAAGAATACTGGATTGTTACAACATACGGGTCTGTTGAAATTTATTATTTGAAAGACGGTAAATATGAACTGACCTATAGTTATATTTTACAGGATGATAAAGAGGATGAGCATTATAATGCGGATACGGTGATCACGTTAAAAGATTTTCCAAATATTCGTATGACATTAGCAGAAATTTTTGAAAATGTGGAAGAATAGAGTATAAAGCGATACGATGCAAGGTATCGCTTTTTTACTCTAGCAGAGGATCTTGCAAGCAATAACAAAATTTGGAGGTGTTCTATGTCAAATCGATTAAAAAACGAAAAATCCCCCTATCTTTTACAGCATGGTGAAAATCCGGTAGACTGGTATCCATGGTGTGATGAAGCTTTTAAAAAAGCTGCCGATGAAAATAAACCGGTTTTTCTCAGCATTGGTTATTCGACCTGTCATTGGTGTCATGTGATGGCTCATGAATCTTTTGAAGATGAAAAAGTGGCGGAGCTGCTTAATAAAAATTTTGTTTCCATTAAAGTAGACAGGGAAGAACGGCCGGATATAGATTCGGTCTATATGTCCGTCTGTCAGGCTGTCACAGGAGCCGGAGGATGGCCCTTGACTGTTATTATGACACCGGAGCAGAAACCGTTTTTTGTCGGAACTTATTTTCCAAAGGGCAGTCGTTATGGACAACCGGGGCTGATGGATATTCTCAGAGAAGTGAATTCTTTATGGAAAAGCCGTCGGAACGAGTTGGAAAATAACGGAGAAATGATTACGAATGCCATTTGTCAGGCTGCACAAAGTCAAGGAACTATGTCTCTGAAACCGGACAAGACGATTTTGAAAAGAGCGTATAAAATGTTTCAGGAACAGTTTGACCGGGAATGGGGCGGTTTTGGCGCAGCACCGAAATTTCCCACACCCCATAACCTGCTGTTTTTAATGCGTTATGCTGAGGCGGAAAATGTGCCTGAGGCTATGAAAATGGCAGAAGTCACTCTGGAGGCCATGGCAAAGGGAGGCATTCATGACCACATCGGCGGCGGATTTTCCCGTTATTCCACGGATAAAAGATGGCTTGTTCCCCATTTTGAAAAAATGCTCTATGATAATGCTTTACTTTTGTGGACGTATGCTGAAACATACCGAATAACCCGGAAAGAAATGTATGCGCTTGTTGCCCGGCATACGGCAGATTATATGCTCCGGGAATTGCAGGGTGAAGGCTTTTACTGCGGACAGGACGCGGACAGCGAAGGTGTGGAGGGGAAATATTATGTTTTCACACCGGAGGAAGTAAAATCGGTTTTAGGAGATGCAGATGGAGAGGAATTCTGTCGGTTTTATAATATTACGGCAACGGGTAATTTTGAAGGAAAAAGTATTCCGAATAGGATAGGGAAAGATTTGGAATATTCTTCGGATTTGACAATGCCGCAGGCATGGAAAAGCAGGTTGTATGATTATCGTTTAAAGCGCACAACTTTGCATAAAGATGATAAAATTCTGCTTTCGTGGAATGCCTGGACAATTATTGCATTTGTAAAGGCCGGGAAAGTTTTGGATGAGTCTTTATATATCGAGGCGGCAATACGGACAAGAAACTTTATTGAAGAAAAAATGACGGATGAAAATAACCGGTTATACCTGCGGTTCCGGGAGGGTGAAGCAGCCAATGCCGGACAGCTGGAGGATTATGCGGTATATGCTTTAGCGCTGCTTGAACTTTATCAGGCTACATTCAATATTGAATATCTGGCATCAGCGATCTTACGGGCGAAACAGATGATGGAATTTTTTGAGGACCGGGAAAAAGGCGGCTATTATATGACGGCCTTTGATGCAGAACAATTAATTTCCCGGCCAAAGGAAAGCTATGACGGAGCCATACCTTCCGGTAATTCGGTTGCGGCGGTTGTTTTACAAAAGCTGGCCCTGTTGACTGCAGAAAAGGAATGGC
>CATYEA010000198.1 GCA_958405355.1 uncultured Lachnospiraceae bacterium | reverse complement strand
AATTCTTCCATTTTTTCATAATTTGCCATGCCTTCATAATCGTCGGCTCCCAGGACAACAAAGCCTTCCTCCGCCAGAGTTTTTCCATCCGTTGCCGTTTTCTCTACCTTATTCGACAAATAACGACAGGTTCCGTCCCCATGAGGTTCTATGACAATTTCATTTTTATAGGCACAATCCGTATTATAATCCGGCCATACAGCCTCCACAAAAAGAGTCAACGTGCCATCCCCGTTTTCCTGATAACCGACCACCTCACCAAAAGGTGCGAACTGTCGGGAACAAGTCCGTTCCAAAGAATAGCTCCTACTCACTTCATCATAACCACAACCGCTTCGAAGCTGCTCTGCGGTCACTGGAAAGCTTTTCATCATCACCGATTCGAAAATCTCTGCAGGAATTTTACCATCTTTTAATTCAGGGGTTCCTCCAATCTGCATACGGTAAACATCTAAAAACAAAGAAGAATTCAAATATGTTCCAATACTATCGCTATCCCAATTTGACAAAAGCAGCTCATAATCCACATAGCTTAAACCGGAAATATATTTTTCCGTCAACTCCTGACAACCTTCCGGCAAAGGTTTCAGCCGAAAATATTCCCTCAGGCTTCCATGCATGACCGTCGATTCATTCATGTAAATGAAATAGCCTTTTTCTGTCAGCTTCAAATCGATAAGATTGCCGTCCCCTGTCTGATAGATTTCCGCGGCTCCTTCCCGGTTCCAGTGAACACCCACATAATAGGTCTGTAACCGCCCTTGCCGATAAGTAAAGGTAATCGCCCCAAATATTCCGTTGTTATAAGACCGATATAAAGTCAACTGACTGTCTTTTCCTTCTTTATAATTCCCATAGAACTGAACTGCTTCTTCGTACTGCGCTTCATTCATCTCATCGACTTTGCTGCATATATCGACATCATTGACAGCAAATTCCAGTGCTTCGTTCATCAATCTGTTTCGCTCTTCCTCTGACAAAATGCTTATGGCTGTCCGCTCTGTATACCAGTTCGGTTCTACAGAATCTTCCAAAGGCAGCATCTCATTAGATACATACTGGAAACTGCCATCCGTCATCGGTCGAATCACAACTTTATGTGAAAAGGCCCGTTCCAGCATCTTTTCCGGCCAGACCGCATCCACCGTCAGAGTCAAAGTACCATCGTTATTCTGCACACAGTCCACTACTTCCGGATAAGGGATATTCGTGATCCGTGCCACATCATGCATACCTCTGGGACTATATTGATAGACATGACTTTCTTCCTGATAGACCGTACGTTTTCGAAGTGTATCTCTATCCATATTAAAATATTTCAGAAACAATGTTTCAAATACCTCTTCCGGAATCTCATAACGGTCATCTGCTGTATGTACACCATAGGGAGATTCGCAGCCATAGGCCATTCGATACAGAGGCTCGAATAAATCATAAAAATTCAATACATTAAAGTTCGTTTCATCCCAGTCATGGATAAACATATTATTTAAATAATAATTTATCGGAGTTATATAATTCCTGCAGGCTTCCCTGCATTGGGAATCCAGAGGTTTTACCCGAATGGCCGTATAGGCCATATTTTTTTCATAACCTTCCGGCAGGGAACGTTCAAAAAACAAATAGCCTTTATCCGTGTACAGCCAGGATACCACTGAAAAGTTTTCCTTATATCCGGCTTCCGGCTGATCATCATTCCAATTGACGATACATTTCGTAATTTCGATACCATCGCCATCCGAAGAAAAATCATAAAGATGAAAGCTGCCCGTAGACATAACCACGATCAGCCGCATTTTGGCCGGATGGCCCTCACTGACATTCTGACAAAAATCTTCCACCGGTTCCGGATGGGTCATATTAAAGTAATTGTCTTCATCCACAGCACTGTAGCCTGCGTCACCAAGGCATTTAAGAATTTCTTCCATGGTATTCGGATTTTCCAATGTCCCTTCATCCAATGCCGCTGTATAAATATGCTGAAAACATTTTCCGATATCGCAGCCAGCTTCCAAAATGTCCTTCTCATTATCTTCCTGTGATCTATATCCGCATCCGGCAGCAAATACTAAAATCAACAAAATACAACCCGAAATCCGCCATATAGCTGCTAAGAAGTTTAAAATATATTGCTTTTTCATCGTGTATACCTCCTTAATCTTACAAATGTAGGATATATATTTTATAATATTACACTTGTAAGATTAAGAAGTCAACACCTATTTTACTCTGCTTCCCTCAACCTTTCCACAATACTCTTTCGTTGTATGCGATGATAGGCCGCCAACGGACCAATAACCGCGACAAAAAGAAGAAGCGGAATCATGATCAGGAACGGTAAAATCTGAAAACGATATCCAAAAAACATGATGATGTTATTAAAAACACAGAGCAGCCGCCATGCAAGCAAACTTCCTAAAATCAGACTAAACAGACCGGCAATACCCACATAACAGATACCCTCAATGATCAGCATCTTCTGAAGCTGACGGTTTGTCATGCCAATACTCTGAAGCATGGCAAACTCCCGCTTTCTTGCAATGATTCCCGTAATAACCGCATTGACAAAATTCAGTATACCAATCCAGGCGACCACTGCAGCCAAAGCAATACCGATGGTTCCGATTACCCGAACCATGCCGTCAAATTCACTGCGGATATTATTCTTTGAAAGATATCCCATGGATGTTCCCGGTGTTTCCGTATAGGATTTAAGGCTATTCTCAAAAGACTCCTGAGCTTCCTTCTCTACCTGATAAGATATGGCAAAACGCTTTACAAACGGGTTGCCTTCGAATTCTTTTAAAGGAAGTACCAGATCCATACCATTCACTGGGTACATATGAGAATTCATACTATATGGGATAGATACGACAGCCATAACTTCATATTCCTTTGTCTCCAGATTGTCATACCACACATCCAGAGTCTCTCCATGTTCATCTTTTACTTCATGCAGCTCAGAGGACTCTGTACGCCGGCTCACCTCAATCTTATCCCCCGGACGGTATACCCGCTCTTCACTGGTAAATTCTCCGCAGCCCATGATATCTCCGGCCAAAATATAGTCGCCAGACTGAAACTTCTCCATATCCAATGTTCCTTCGATAACTTTCAAATTCTTCAGAAGGGGTGTGCTGTAACCATAGAAATGGGTAGAAAATGGCATTTCCCCATCCAGAACCATTTCAAGCCTCAGTTCTGTATTTTCATTCCGCTCCAACTTTCCAGCCTCGTCCAGCTTTCGGTAACGTCCCAGCGTCGTATCATCCATTTCAATAGAGGCCATACCATAGTTATACCAGTACATTTCGTTTTTTTCGATAATACCGCTTTGTCCATCGGCCATAGCCAAATAGTCCTCATCAATATCAAAATCTCCATCCCGATAGCCGCTGGTTATATTCACACTTCCAAGAACAAAATCTCCGATCATGCGGTCTTCCAAAAACTTTTCAATACGAAAACTTCCAACGCCAGTCATTACAACCGTCAATAAAATGATACTCAGGGAAATGGCGGCCACCACAACCGATGTTTTCTTTTTATTTCGTCCGAGGTTTGCTATAGCCATGGCAAATATACTGAAATTTCTGGCTTTTCTGCGCTTATTTTTCACTCCGCCGTTTCCTTCCGTATATTTCACAGCTTCTACCGGGGACACACTTCCAGCAATCTTTCCGGGTTTCCGGCAACTTAAAAATACAGTCATAATAGAGAACACAGCGCCCAAAAGAATGATCAGCGGATTAAATTTCAATGAAATATCTGTTTGATACTGCATAAAACTCATTGTAAAAGGCAAGAGCCACTTACCAATGGCATACCCCAAAAGAATACCTATAGGAATTCCAATGATGGACAACATAAGTGCCTGGCGGTTTACCAACCATCGAATTTGGCGTTTTGTCGTTCCAATCGTCTTCAACAATCCATAGAATCGGATATCGGATACGACAGAAATCTGGAAAATATTATAAATAATCAAATAACCCGTAATTAATATGACCAGAACCGCTGCTCCCAAAAAAACATAGGTCAGAGGATCCACCGACTCTAAACGACTCTGCATATAAGCCCAATTGACACCGTAATCCAATTCTGTGCCCGGCACGTATCCGGCATTCTCAATGACTGTACAAACCTTTTCTTCCAACTTCGATGTATTTGAAAAAAACAAATTAATCTGTCGCAGACCAATGCCACTGTCATTTGGATGTGTCTCTAACCAATCAAGAAAATCCTCCTCCGTTCGCTCACCCCGACGTTCCTGCCAGAATG
>CATYEA010000197.1 GCA_958405355.1 uncultured Lachnospiraceae bacterium | reverse complement strand
CATTGTCCGCGGTACTCAGTTGAGAGAAACCGTCGAATTCCTTTATGATTCCAACGCTACCGAAGTACACATCCGTTCAGCCTGTCCGCCGATCATGTACAGCTGCAAGTATCTGAACTTCTCCAGCAACGGTTCCGACATGGATCTCATCGCACGGCGCACCATCCAGGAACTGGAAGGCGACGAAGGACAACAGCATTTGGATGAATATGCAGATTCCTCAACAGAAAGAGGAAAATGCCTGCTTCGTTCCATCTGTGAAAAGATGGGCTTTGACTCCCTCGGATATCAGTCCCTTGAGGGTCTTCTCGAAGCGATCGGCATTGACCGTGATAAAATCTGTACTTATTGCTGGAATGGAAAATAATAAAATTCGCCCTGTTGGGGCATAATCCAAAAGGCAGACCGCCGGTCCGCATATGCGTTCCGGCGGTCTGCCTTTTAATTCTGTATTCTTATCTGCTGTCCCTGGATCAGCGGATAGCTGACCAATCGGCCGCCATCTAAATCTTCCTTTTGCATATCTACAGCAGTAATCTGGCTGTTTTCATAAGTTGTGTAATAATAAATCCCCTTATCTGTATTACAACAGGAAGAATACACTGTCATTTCATATAGGTCATTTCCCAACCGAACGCAGCCCCGCTGCTGGTCCACAGACCCTAGTATATGAAAAAACTGGCTGATGCTCTCTGACTCCGAATCTCTGGACACCGAATTCAATCTGGTAAACGCCGCTTTAACAAATCGTGAAGATGAACTCAGATCTCCCGGGAGTCCCATACCGCCCACACCTTTGCTGCAGGCCTTCAAATCAATTTTCTTTGAAAAACGATTGACAGCTTCCCCTGCGGTAACATTCATAAAATTATCCAGATAAAGCATTTGAAAATCGAAGGGTGGATTGTTGGTCAAAACGCCGACCGGATTATCATAAATTTTAAGCCCATCCCGGACAGCTTCCACAACAATACTCTTCTCCCTGTCGGAAATCATCCAATGCAGCGGTGATGCCGGCAATTCAGCGCTGAAATTTTCATTCCATATGTTTATATGTTCCAGCAATGTCCGAACTTCATTGATATCCCCGCACTGACCTAAAATCCAGGGAATCAACTCGAAGGTCGCCACATTATCCAGCCCCTGAACTTCCGGCTTATAAACTGCATTTCCAGGAAAATACAACCCGGCCATACTCACTCCCTTTTCATTCGTCGCATCGTAATACAATGGATAATCCCCAACCACATAGGCCATTCCGATCATCGCATAATGATTCAGCAAAGAATTCACCTTTCGAAAATGAAAGGGATAATTTCTTGGTGTCACTGTGACTGTCTCATGATAGGAACACTCCAAATCCAGATTTCTTCCAAAATAGTGATCCTTTGTTTTATACGTTACCGCCGTACACATGCTTCACATCTCCTCTCGGCATTTTATCTGTCTTTTCTTCATGGCCGAACAATTTCTTCAGACAGCTGAGTGCAACCATAACACCGAGAATCATTAACAAAACAGCAACAATCAACTGAAGACCATCCACCAGCACAGTGGCATTTCCACTGATGATATTGGACACCAGAACGATTGTTTTTTGAACTAAAGCAGTAAAGGTCACAGCAAGCATCATAAACATCGGTACATACAATGTCCATCCGGTTCTTCCTGTCGTTCTGAGGAACACAGCAAGGGCTATGAGTACAAGAGCAGCCAGAAGCTGATTGGCCGAGCCAAATAACGGCCATACATTATTATATCCCCCAAGGGTCAGTAAATATCCAAAAAACAGTGTTATGACCGTTGCAAAGTACTTATTCGTTAAGACACGCTGAACCGGTGTCATTTTAGCTGTATCTGTCGTATCACCAAGAAATAATTCCTGGAAGGACATACGTCCGATTCTGGCAACCGAATCCAGGGATGTCAATGCCAATGCCGACACACACATGGTCATAAATACCGTTGCCAACTGTACCGGAACGCCCATTTTTTCAAGGAATCCGGCAACACCTGCTGAAAAGATGGCAAATGGTGTGCCATCCGGTTTCATACCATTTACGGCAACTGCACCGACAACGATCAAAGCAACCACACCAAGCAGTGTTTCAACAACCATCGCACCATATCCAACCATTGGCATATGTTTTTCATTGCTTATCGTTTTTGATGATGTTCCGGAAGAAACAAGACTGTGAAAACCGGAAACAGCGCCGCAAGCAATGGTCACAAACAATGTTGGAAACATTCCATTTCCGCCCACGGTAAATCCATTAAAGGCATTCAGCTCCATATCCGGATGAGCAAAAAGTACACCAACGACTGCACCGACGATCATTCCCAGAAGCATAAATGTGGTCATATAATCTCTCGGCTGCATTAAAAGCCACATTGGCATAACGGATGCCAAAAACAAATAGGCCATAATGATATAAATCCACGCATTTTTTGAAGCATAGATTGGAAATTTCATACCTACGGCAAACATAGCTACCAGAAGTGCTACCGCTACAACCGCCTTTACAATCTCATTCATTTTCCCAACCTTTTTCTGGATCAATCCGAAGATGATCGCCACCACAATAAACAACATGGAAATCGATGCTGCAGCCGAATTAGAATAGGCCACCGATGCATCCTCCAGCCCGGTCCCCACAAAGGTTCCTGCAACCATATCTGTAAAAGCCGCAATAACAAGCAATGTAAATAACCAGCAGAACAGCATAAACAATTTTCTTCCGCCCCGGCCGATATACTTTTCAATAATCATGCCCATGGACTTTCCTTCATTTTTCACCGACGCATACAAAGCACCAAAATCCTGCACTGCACCGAAAAACAGACCGCCGATGATAAGCCAGAGCAACACCGGAACCCAGCCAAATACAGATGCAAGAATCGGTCCCGTGACAGGCCCGGCCCCGGCAATGGATGAAAACTGGTGCGAAAATACGGTGAACTTGGATGACGGTACAAAGTCTTCACCGTCTTCGTATACATAAGCCGGCGTCTTCGCCTTCTCATCAATACCCCATCGTTTTGCAAGCCATCGTCCGTAAAATAAATATCCGGCACCCAATGCAACGATACTGATCAAAATAATTACCAAACTGTTCATTTTTCCTCTTCCTCTCTTACCTCAAGTCTCTTAGTTTTCTGTCACAGAAAGAAATCGTTCTACAAGTAAAAAGGCTTTCGCCTTCACAGACATCATGTCTATAAAGACGAAAGCCTAAAACTTCCGCGTTACCACTTTATTTGCTGCATAACACAGCCTCTCTGTCTTATCTCAAGATGCAAATTTCTGCACATTTTTAATAAGCTTCTATATAACGGTAGAAACCCGGTGACACTTATTTTTTCTAAAACGAAATTTCAGTGCACTTCTCACAGAGGATAGTTTCCCGATGTGCATATCGGCTCACACCAACCGCCGACTCTCTGAAATGCAGGAATATCAGGTAACTTTGTTCTGCTCATAGAATTTAACTTTCTGTTCGTTTGACACTATATCACTTTATCACTGCGATGTCAACACTTTTTTATTACAACATGGAAGCCCGCAGTTTCTCTCCGTTCTTTGCACTTAAATAAGCCGGTGCAATATCAAATACAGTCTTGCAGCCTGTCCGGCCTTCAGAAGCCAAACGATAAGCAGCCCGGGCATAGGCTACAATAACACTGGCTGTAAATTCCGGATTGGAATCCAGCTTTAAGCTGTACTCGATGAGGTGGCTGTTTTCCTTTTCCCAGCCAGTCACACCGCTCCGCAGCACGAATCCGCCGTGAGGGATTTGACTATGGTCTCTTTTCAGCTCTTCTTCGCTGATAAAATGAACCGTTGTGTCATAATCTGCAAAATAGTTCGGCATATTTTTGATTTCCGCCTCAACCTTTGCGGCATCGGCGCCTTCTTCCAACACAACAAAACACTCTCTCGTATGTTTCTGGCGTGTTGTCAGTTCCGGATTTTCTCCTGCACGCACAGCAGCCAATGCACTCTCCACAGGAATCGTATACTGTTTTGCATCTTTAACGCCATCAATCCGGCGAATCGCATCGGAATGTCCCTGGCTGACGCCCCGGCCCCAGAAAGTATAGTCCTTACCTTCCGGTAAAATAGCATTCGCATACATACGGTTTAAGGAGAACATTCCCGGATCCCAGCCTACGGAAATGATTGCCACATGGCCGCCTTCCTTTGCGGAAGCATCCACATTTGCAAAATGTTCCGGAATTCTGGCATGGGTATCAAAACTGTCAATGACATTGAACAGTTTTGCATATTCCGGTGT
>CATYEA010000196.1 GCA_958405355.1 uncultured Lachnospiraceae bacterium | reverse complement strand
GCGGCATAGTGATCGGTGTGATTGCAACCATTATTGTAATGACACTGCTCAATAAGAATGGTGTAGGGGTGAAGGAGACTCAGGCGCAGACTCAGCAGGAAACTGTGGCAGAGACCCAGACGGTGGGAGAAACGTTTGATGATACGACGCCGGATGATCCGATTCCGACGGATGAGATGAATATTGCGGTCATTAAAGTGAATGATAGAGAAGTTACCATGAAGGAAATCAATGTTTATCTGTATCAGTTAAGAGATTTCTATACAGCCCAGTATGGCGAGTCACCGTGGAATACGGAGATGGAAGATGGAAGAAAGCTTCATGAGTATGCGAAAGATGAGCTCTATAATGGACTGGTGCGGACAGAAATACTGGATAGTAAAGCGGATGAATACAGCGTTGCATTGACGGATGAGGAAAAGCAGCAGTGTGCCGATGAAGCAAAAGCATATATTGATGAACTGGGAGCGGCCATTGCCAAAGATTTTGCCCTGACAGAAGAAGGAGTAACATTGATGAAAGAAAAACAGGCTCTTTCGACAAAAGTTTACAATGCCGCATTGGACAGCCTTGCAGCAACAGCGGAGGATACCTCAGATGAGGGACTTGCCAGAGCCTTTGAAGAAATGTATGAGACATGGAAGGGTGAGTATACCATCACGACAGACCCAATCTGGGACAATATTGTGATTGGTTCCGTAGGTTGATCCGATGAAGTATGAAGGAATGATTGAAGGCATATTTATCCGCCGACGCAATCGCTTTATTGCGGAAGTGGCGGTGAATGAACAGGTGGAAACGGTCCATGTACGAAATACCGGAAGGCTGAGGGAACTTTTTATTGAGGGTGCCCAGGTGCTTCTGGAGCCGTCGTCAAATCCGGAGCGGAAGACCCGATATTCACTGATCTGCGTTGAGAAAAATGGACAGTGGGTAAATGTTGATTCCACAGCGCCAAATCAGATTGTAGAAGAGATGGTCCGGTCGGGCCGTCTCTTTTCTGATGTTACTTATGTGAAGCGGGAGAAAACCTTTGGAAATTCCAGGTTTGATCTGTATGTGGAACATGGTGGGCAGAATCATTATATTGAAGTCAAAGGGGTAACGCTGGAAGTGGATGGTGTGGCCCGTTTTCCGGATGCTCCGACAGAACGTGGTATCAAGCATATTTGCGAGTTGGTTGAGGCAAAACGCCAGGGATACGGTGCCAGCATTATTTTTGTGATTCAGATGAAAGGTGTTCATCGGTTTGAGCCAAATCGGGCAACCCATGCGGCTTTTGCCGATGCGCTGCAGGAGGCTGCAGCGGCCGGTGTGGAGATTCTGGCTTTTGACTGTATTGTCACCGGAGATTCTCTTACCGGGGATTTGTCCATTCCGGTGAACCTGGAATAATTGCTTTGAAATTTGTAGTGTGGTATACTTTGAATAGAATTAAGAGTTTTATTTTTAAGATAAGGAGAGTGCTATGGGACTGGGTAAATTATTTAAAGGACAGTGCTTATCAAGTATCAATTACCGGGCAACGGAAGCCTGGGAGCTGGCGCAGGTATTTGACCGTGAAGGGCGTCGGATCATGCATGAATCTGTGTTGACGGTACAGCCGGGACAGGAAGCGGTGCTTGTCAATGAAGGTGTTCTGACAGACATTTTTGAGCCGGGAAGATATGAGCTTTCAACGGAAAATATGCCGATTACCACATCGTTAAAAGAGTGGAAATATGGTTTTGACGAGACATTTATTGTTGAGACGATTTTTGTCAATAAAAACGATATTATGGATATTCCGTGGGGAACGAGCGGAAAGCTGACGATTCCTGATCAGACCTTTGGAATGGTGAATCTGGGAGCCAATGGAAAGTATTCCTTTGCCATTACCGATTCCCCAGCATTTATTAATAAACTGATGGGTACAAAACGCCGGTATACGGTGGAGGATTTAAAAGGCTTCCTGACTTCCCATATTTCAATGATATTCAAGGAGATTGTCACAGAAGTACCGATGAATTTCTTTGATATCCAGGGATATTGCGGTGAAGCTTCGGAGCTTATGAAGAATAAGCTGGGCGAGTTTCTGAAAGATTACGGTATTACAGTGAAGGCCATGAATGTACAGATCGCTTTGCCGGATGTGGTTTTGAAGGCCATTGATGAGCGGGCCACCATGGGAGCCATGGGCGGCATGCAGGCTTATGCTTTCAAAAAACAAGTCGATGCTCAGACAGAAGCGATGGTTTCTATGGCAAAGAATCCAAACGGTGGTATGAATAGTATGGCCGGTATGGGTATGCAGATGGCCGCCGGTATGGCGATGGCTGGCCAGATGGGGAATATGATGAATTCCATGGGGCAGGTTCCTATGGGAAATATGCCGAATGGAGTTCAGGCTGAAGGTAATGCCGGAAAAGCTAAATTCTGTTCACAGTGCGGCAGTCCGATATCTGCCAATGACAAGTTTTGTTCCAATTGCGGTGCAAAACTGGGATAGGAAGGTTATTATAAATGAGTATATATGAAACGTTAAATCCGATGCAGCAGGAAGCGGTTTATCACACGGAGGGACCGCTGCTGATTCTGGCTGGAGCCGGTTCGGGGAAAACCCGTGTACTGACGCACCGCATTGCTTATTTGATCGATCAAAAAAGTGTGAACCCGTGGAATATTTTGGCGATTACTTTTACAAATAAGGCGGCCGGAGAGATGCGGGAACGGGTAGACGATATTGTTGGATTTGGCTCGGAACAGATTTGGGTCAGTACATTTCATTCAGCCTGTGTACGGATTTTACGGCGATTTGCAGACCATCTGGGATATGGACGAAATTTTGTTATTTATGATACAGATGATCAGAAAAGTGTAGTTAAAGAGATTTGTAAACGTTTGAACATTGACACGAAAATATATAAAGAACGGGCATTGATGTCGGCTATTTCTTCGGCGAAAAATGAAATGATCGATGCGAAGGGATATGCTCTGAATGTGGGCGGCGATTTTGCAAAACAGCGGGTTGCAGAGGTTTATGCTGAGTATGAGAAGATCCTTTATAAGAACAATGCCATGGATTTCGACGATCTTCTGGTGAAAACTGTGGAGGTTCTCAGAAATAATGAAGATGTTTTGAATTACTACCAGGAACGTTTCAAATATATTATGGTGGACGAATATCAGGATACAAATACGGTCCAGTTCCGGCTGGTGAGTTTGTTGGCGGGGAAATATCGGAATCTTTGCGTCGTTGGTGATGATGACCAGTCAATTTATAAATTCCGGGGAGCCAATATTTTTAATATCCTGAATTTTGAAAAGGAATTTCCGGATGCAAAAGTGATTAAACTGGAGCAAAATTACCGTTCTACGAAAAATATTCTGAATGCAGCCAACTCGGTCATCAGGAATAATAAAGGCCGTAAGGAAAAGACACTTTGGACGTCGAACGAAGATGGTGAAAAGATTGCTTTTCACCAATATCAAAATGAATACGATGAGGCTTATCAGGTAGTAAATGAAATTGGCCGGGCCGTTGCAAGAGGCCAGTCCCGATATAATGATTATGCCATTCTTTACCGGACAAATGCCCAGTCCCGTGTACTGGAAGAAAAGTTTGTGGCAAAAAGTATTCCGTATAAAATTGTGGGCGGCATCAATTTCTATCAGCGCAGGGAGATTAAGGATATTCTGGCTTACTTAAAGACAATCGACAATGGTAAGGATGATCTGGCGGTCCGTCGTATTATCAATGTTCCGAAACGGGGTATTGGTTTAACCACATTGAACCGGGTGACAGAGTATGGGGAAGCCAGGGAAATGAGCTTTTTTGATGCGCTGGAGTGCTGCGAAGATATTCCAAGACTGGGAAAGACTGCGGAAAAAATTAAGGGCTTTGTCAATATGATTGAGGTTTTTCGGGCCCAGAGTGAGTACATAACCCTTGCAGAACTTCTGACAAATATTTTAGAAGAGACTGGCTATATCAAGGAGTTGGAAGAAGAAGATTCTGAGGTGGCTCAGGGACGTATTGAAAATATCGATGAGTTGATGAATAAAATCATTGCTTATGAGGAAGAGGAAGAAGAACCGACATTGAGCGGCTTCCTTGAAAATGTGGCACTGGTGTCGGATATTGACAGTCTTAATGAAGCAGAGGATTATGTCATGTTGATGACTCTTCACAGTGCAAAAGGTCTGGAATTTCCATATGTGTATATGTGCGGTATGGAAGATGGTCTTTTTCCAAGTTATATGACCATTGTCAATGACGATCCGGAAGAAATTGAGGAGGAACGACGGCTCTGTTATGTGGGC
>CATYEA010000195.1 GCA_958405355.1 uncultured Lachnospiraceae bacterium | reverse complement strand
GGAAGCATTACCTTCCGGTTGGGGAGAAATTTTGCGGACAGAAATTGTCAATAGAAAAAATTGTCCGCCAATTTTATACATTTTGGAGAAAAAATAAAATTTTATTTTCTCGTCAGGCTTCGACAAATTTTGGAGATTGTTCGTGATATAATCGGGTCATATCTTTAAATGAGGAGAATGACTTATGAAAACAGATGAACACAAGATGACCCAATTGGGATATGCTCTTCGGGAATACCGGGTCAGACATAACATGACCCAGCAGGAACTGGCAGAAAAACTGGGTGTGAGTACGAACACAATTCATCTCTGGGAGACGAAAGTGTGCAAGCCTTCGATGGGCTCATTGCTGCTGTTGTCTGATTTATTGGAAATTTCATTGCTCGATATTATTTCCAAAGCAAAAAAAGATTATTGAGTACATAAATGGGCATATTGTTTGGAGGGGTATTCCATGAATTTGGAAAATATGGTATACTGTGAACACGTGGTGAGAACACATAGTTTAACGGATGAAAAGGAGAAAAATATGGCAATATTAGTGACCGGCGGTGCCGGATATATTGGAAGTCATACCTGTGTAGAGCTTTTGAATGCAGGATACGACGTGGTTGTAGTAGATAATTTATGTAACTCCTGCAAAGAAGCTTTAGACCGGGTTCAGGAGATTACCGGAAAGACTTTAAAATTTTATGAAGTTGATATTTTAGACAGAGAAGGCCTGACCAAAGTATTCGAGGCAGAACAGATCGATTCGGTCATTCACTTTGCCGGATTAAAAGCTGTTGGTGAATCTGTGGCTAAGCCGTTGGAATATTATCATAATAATATTACAGGTACGCTGGTACTCTGTGATGTTATGCGGAATCATGGCGTAAAAAATATTGTGTTCAGTTCCTCTGCAACCGTTTACGGTACACCGGCCTTTGTCCCAATCACAGAAGAGTGTCCGAAAGGTGTCTGCACGAATCCTTACGGATGGACAAAATCCATGCTGGAACAGATTTTGACAGACTTGCATACAGCAGATCCGGAGTGGAAAGTAGTACTGCTTCGTTACTTTAATCCGATCGGTGCTCATGAGAGCGGACGCATCGGAGAAAATCCAAAAGGTATCCCGAACAATCTTGTGCCATATATTACCCAGGTGGCTGTTGGCAAACTGGAATCTCTCGGAGTCTTTGGTGATGATTACGATACGCCGGATGGTACAGGTGTGAGAGACTATATTCATGTAGTGGATCTGGCAATCGGTCATGTTAAAGCCATTGAAAAAATGGAAAAGATTCACGATGGCGTTTTGATCTATAATCTCGGTACAGGTATTGGCTACAGCGTTCTTGACATTGTCAAAGGTTTTGAAAAGGCTGTTGGACAGCCGATTCCATATACCATTAAACCTAGACGTCCAGGGGATATCGCAACATGCTATGCCGATCCGTCTCTGGCAAAGAAAGAACTGGGCTGGGAGGCTGTTCGTGATCTGAATAAGATGTGTGAAGATTCCTGGCGGTGGCAGAAAAATAATCCGGAAGGATATGAGGAATAAAGTTTAAAATCAGAGAGAGCCTTCTACGTAAAATCAAGAGTGGTTTTGCGGAGGAGGCTTTTCGTTTGATATAATATTAGTACTTGACATTAGTACGAAATTATACTATACTGGCAAAGTACGATTTCGTACTGAATAGAGGTGGCTTATGGAAAAACAAATAAATGTGGAAATGAAACGAATGAATTATCTGACAAATGAAATTGACGGCGCTTATCACGAGGCTGCATTGAAGCTGGGGTTGTCAGACAGTGGGATGATGATTCTTTATACGATTTGTAATAATGGAGATACGTGTCTGTTGAACGATATTACCCGTTTGTCGGGAATCAGTAAGCAGACCATCAATTCGGCACTGCGCAAGTTGGAAAATGAAGGGATTGTCTATCTGGAAAATTTCAGCGGAAGAAAGAAAAAAGTATGTCTTACGGATAAGGGAAAAGCTTTAGCCAAAGATACGGTGCTTCGCATCATTGCGATTGAAAATGAGATTTTAACTTCCTGGACGGAGGAAGAGTTGAGTCTTTATATAGAGCTTACGGAGAGATACCTTTCATCATTTAAAGAAAAAATCAAGGAGTTGTAATATTGAACATTCAATTATCAGAACATTTTAACTATAAAAAATTACTTCGATTTACACTGCCGTCAATTATAATGATGATTTTTACATCAATTTATGGGGTGGTTGACGGTTTCTTTGTTTCAAATTTCGTGGGGAAAACGCCCTTTGCCGCTGTTAATTTTATCATGCCGTTTCTTATGATTCTCGGCTCTGTCGGTTTTATGTTTGGTACGGGCGGCAGTGCGTTGATTTCTAAAACGATGGGTGAAGGCGATAAGGAAAGAGCAAAAAGGCTGTTTTCACTTTTTATTTATGTATCGGCGGGCTGCGGCATTGTCATTGCCGTGCTGGGATTTATTTTTATTCGTCCCATTGCCGGTCTGCTTGGAGCAGAGGGCACGATGCTGGATAACTGTGTGACCTATGGTCGGATTATTTTGGCGGCCCTTCCGGCTTATATGCTTCAATATGAATTTCAAAGCTTTTTTGTGACGGCAGAAAAACCTCAGTTGGGGCTGGCGGTGACCATTGCGGCGGGAATGACCAATATGGTGCTGGATGCCCCTTTTGTTGCCGTATTTTCCTGGGGATTGCCGGGGGCTGCGGCGGCGACAGCGATCAGCCAGTGTGTTGGAGGCCTTCTTCCTCTGATTTATTTTGTACGGCCGAATTCCAGTCTTTTACGTTTGACAAAAACAAAATATGACGGTGGTGCGTTGTTAAAAGCTTGTACGAATGGCGCGTCAGAGCTGATGTCCAATATTTCTATGTCCATTGTCAGTATGCTCTATAATGTACAGTTAATTAAATATGCCGGAGAGGATGGCGTTGCCGCCTATGGTGTGCTGATGTATGTCAATATGATATTTCTGGCTGCATTTATCGGCTATTCAGTGGGTACGGCTCCCATCATCGGTTACAATTATGGAGCTGGAAATCATGACGAATTAAAAAATCTTTTGAAAAGGAGTCTGAAGATTATAGGGACATTTTCAGTGGTCATGGTAATCGCAGCGGAAGTTTTGGCAAGGCCTCTTGCTGTGATATTTGTAGGTTATGACCAGGGCCTGCTTGAATTAACCCTTCGCGGTTTTATTATATATTCCTTTTCTTTCCTCTTCTCGGGAATTGCTATTTTTGGCTCGTCTTTTTTCACGGCATTAAATGACGGCCTCATTTCCGCATTAATTTCTTTCCTGAGAACATTAATTTTCCAGGTGGCTGCGGTATTGATATTTCCGCTGATTTTGGGAATTGACGGCATTTGGATATCCATTGTTGCCGCTGAATTGATGGCTGCCATTGTAACGAGTCTGTTTCTGGTTACGAAACGAAAAAAATATCACTATTGATGATGGGAGAGTTTCCGCAGGATTACGTACGGAACTCTCCCTTTACTATATTCTTACATATCCAGGGCAAGTGCTGTCGCGGATATACCGGATTCCACGTCTGGAGCGGTGAGAAGCCGTTCCACATTCAGAAGGCCATATCCCTGCTGATTGCGTGGGAGGTGTAAATCGGTTGCCGTATTTTGGAGATAATATTTGACCTGTTCATTGGTCATCGATGGATATTTGCTCAAAAAAAGGGCAGCGGCACCAGAGACGATGGGGGTCGCCATGGAGTTGCCGCTACGGGCTGTATAACCGGAAGTTTTTCCGTAATAGGGCGGGCAGCAGGAGATGATGTCAGAACCGGGAGCGACGATATCCGGTTTGGGAATCATCCGCTTTGTTGGGCCCCGGCCGGAATAGTTGTGAATCCGGTTGCCGCCGAGAATGATGGTTTTATCATCATCAGAGGAACCGACAGTGATCACTTTCCGGCTGATACCGGGGGAAGTAACGGACATTCGCCTGGGACCGTTATTTCCGGCCGCAACGATGACCGTAATGCCGTTATCCCAGGCTGCATTGACACTTTGCACGAGAATAGACTTTTCTTCGTCCACATCTGTGCTTTCTGAGCCGACGGAGATATTCAGGATACGAATATTATAAAGCTGACGGTTGTCTATGACCCATCGAATAGCATCAAGGATATGAGGAATGGAACCGTTTCCGGAGGAATCCAGAACTTTTCCGACGATCAGATGGGCTTCCGGTGAAATTCCCCGGTATCTGCCTTCCGAGTGCCGTCCGCTGCCTGCAATAATGCCGCAGACATGGGTTCCATGGCCGTTGTCGTCGTAACATTCCGGCCGGTGGTGGATAAAATCTTTGAAGGCAGTAAT
>CATYEA010000194.1 GCA_958405355.1 uncultured Lachnospiraceae bacterium | reverse complement strand
TCTCCACCCGCTCAATCCGGTTCTCCGAAGGGTACAGAATCTTCGAAGAGCCGCCAGCGCCGACGGCAACAATACTCTGTTTTTCTTCCATTATAAGGATATTGTAAAGACACTCTTTTCCCGGTTTGGCGTAGCCTACATTTTCCAGATTCCCCGCCATATTTTTCTGACGGTACAAATAATAAGGCTCCATTCCCATAGCTTCGGCCTCATGCCATGCCATGTCGATCATCCGGTTAACTTCTTCCTGAGGTGCCGGAGGATAGAGTTCCAGATTTTGATTCAGCCGGGAGGCCCGCTTGACGGCCAGCGAATGAACCGTCATGCTCTCCGGGGCCATCTGATGGATTCCTGACAGCGTCCTTGCCACATCTTCAGAATTTTCCCCCGGAAGTCCGAGAATCAGATCCATATTAATATTGGAAAATCCGACCTGCCGCGCCATATCAAAGGCCCGTTCCACATCTTCCACCGTATGCCGCCGCCCAATAACATCCAGCGTTTTTTGATTCAATGTCTGAGGATTTATTGAAATTCTTTCAATGCCATGATTTTTCATCACCCGAAGCTTGTCCAGATCAATGCTGTCCGGCCGTCCCGCCTCAATGGTAAATTCCCGGGCAATACTTAAATCAAAATTATCTTCCAACGTACACAATAACCGGTCCATCTGCTCCGCATTTAAGGAAGTCGGTGTTCCGCCGCCCATATAAACCGTCGTCAGACAGCTTTTATCCACCATACGGCTGACCTGACGTATTTCTTTAAATAATGCCTCCAGATAATTATCCACTTCCTTCGCCCACACGCTGAGGGGATAGGAAGAAAAGGAACAATACAAGCAAATGGTCGGACAGAAAGGAATCCCAACATACAGACTAAAAGAATGTTCTGCGTCAATCCCTTCTAAAATCCGTCTTTCATTCGCTGCCACCTGAGTACAGAGGCGGATTTTTTCTTCAGACACCTTATAAGTCTTTCTCAAATGCTCCGCAGCTTCTTCTCTTGAATGTCCCGAATCATAGTAGGCCATCGGCAGCTTTGTCGGCCGGATGCCGGTCAATGTTCCCCATGGCAATGTCCGCCCTGTGACTTCACAAAGCAGCTCATAAAGAACAGTTTTCAGGCAGTTTTTTCCTGCCTTATGGTCTTTTGGAAAATCTTCGGTATAGCTCTGGCTGAGGACCTGGCCTGCTTCATCCTTCAACGTCAGTTTCAGACCATTTTCGACATAAAACGCCTCCAGGGTCCGGTGAACCTTCTCCTGGTCCGTTCCCTTTCCGGAACCATCAGCATTTTCTGTTTTTCGGACGAAAATTTTCTCCCCATGGTAAAATGCCATGAGGAGAGCCCGAATATCATTTTCATATCTTTCTTCGTTTAATATTAATTCAATCATCGTTTCTTTAATAAATAAATGGATTATGTGCTTTTTCGTAAGCAATATTTGTTGTTCCTCCGTGTCCCGGAAATACATCCGTATCATCCGGAAGCACAAAGAGCCGGGTCTTAATGGACTCTATAAGCTGGCGGCTGCTTCCCGTAGGGAAATCGGAACGTCCCACCGATGCCTCAAACAAGGTATCGCCGCTGATCAGTACCTTTTCTTCTTCCATATAGAAACAGACACTGCCGATCGTATGTCCCGGTGTAGAGATGACCTTTAATTTCATCCCAGCCAGTTCCAACACATCCCCGTCAGAGAAAAGTTCATCCGCTTTCATGGAGAGATAAGCCCCCATCATCGTGGAAACATTAATCTGCGGATTGGCGAGAACCTCCACCTCGTCTTTGCTCGCATAAATCGGAATACCGTATTCCTTTTTAACCCCCTGTACGCCCATAATATGGTCAAAATGGCCATGGGTCAAAAGAATAGCTACCGGTTTCAAGCCTTCGCTGTTAATCCATTCAATAATTTTCTGTGCCCGGTCTGCCGGGTCCACAATCAATACCTCTTTTGTATCTTCATTGATCAAAAAATAGCAGTTTGTCTGAACTGGCCCAAGGACCATCATTCGAATTGCAAGATTCATGGGTATCAGCCTCCTGTTGTTCGCTCAATATCGTAAACACATTCCAGATTTCTCAGCTTATCAATAACTTTATTTAACTGAGCCACACTGTGAATGTCAAATGCTGCGTTGATCGTCGCCGTATTGTTTTTACCGGAACGGCTGGACATAGCTGTCACATTGATTTCATTTTCCGTAAATACTCTGGCTACTTCAACAAGCACACCGACACGGTCTTCCACATATATGTTAATATCCGCCTTGTAGGATTTGCCTGTCACTTCATCCGGTGCAGCCGACCACTCGGCCTCCAGAATCCGTGCCCGATCTTCTTCGGAAATGTGAATCATATTCACACAGTCTGTCCGATGAATGGAGACACCCCGACCACGGGTAACAAAGCCGACAATCTCATCACCCGGTACCGGATTACAGCATTTAGAAAAACGTACAGCTACATCATCCAGACCTTTGACAATAATGCCGCTCTTACCTTTTTTCTCCCGTCTGTCATCGACAGGCTTCTTGTTGATTTCCGAAATATTTTTAAGTACCTGAGTATCTGTGACTTCTTTTTTCTTCTTTTTATTATCTTCCTCAACCAGCTTATTGACAACCTGGCCTTCTTTCAGACCGCCGTGTCCGACAGCCGCCAATACCGCATCCCAGTCCCTGAAACCATACTTATGGATAACCTTATCCATATATTCCGGTTTGAGGATTTCGCTCAAAACGATACTCTTTGTCTTACAGTATTTATCCAACTGCTCTTTACCACGGAGGATATTATCCTCTTTATACTGGGTCTTGAACCACTGATTGATCTTATTCTTAGCCTGGGTACTCTTAACGATATTCAGCCAGTCCCGGCTTGGTCCCTTTGAATTCTGCGAAGTAATGACTTCGATCCGGTCACCATTCTGAATCTGATAATCAATGGTTACCAGCTTGCCGTTAACCCGTGCTCCAACCATCTTATTACCGACCGCACTGTGAATACTGTAGGCAAAGTCAATCGGTGTGGAACCATTCGGCAGATTTTTTACATCACCGGCCGGCGTAAAGCAATATACGCTCTCCGAGAACAAATCCAGGTCATTTTTCAGCAGGCTCATAAATTCTCTGTTATCGGACATGTCCCGCTGCCATTCCAGAATCTGCCGCAGCCAGGTCAGCTTAGCTTCTTCATTATTCTCTATATTTTTGCCATTTGGATCTTCTTTATATTTCCAGTGGGCGGCAATACCATATTCCGCCGTTTTATGCATCTCAAAGGTACGAATCTGAATTTCAAAAGGCTGTCCCGATGGTCCGATCAATGTCGTATGTAACGACTGATACATATTTGGCTTCGGCATAGCAATATAATCTTTAAAACGTCCCGGAATCGGCTTATACATCTCATGAATCAATCCGAGAGCCGCATAACAGTCTTTGACCGAATCCACAATGATACGCACCGCAAATAAATCGTAAATCTGATCCAGTGTTTTATCCTGGTTCACCATCTTACGATAAATGCTGAAGAAATGCTTCACACGACCGCTGACTTCGGCCTTAATACCGCCATTTTTCATGTGCTGGCTGACTTCGTCCACGATAGAGCGCACAAAAGCCTCCCGCTCGCTTTTCTTTGACGCAATATTTTTGGCCAGATCATAATAAACATCCGGTTCCAGATATCTGAGAGCCAGGTCATCCAGCTCGATCTTAATCTTTGAAATACCAAGACGCTGAGCAATCGGCGCATAGATATCCATCGTCTCTCTGGCTTTTTCCTTCTGCTTCTCCGGCTTCATATATTTCAATGTCCGCATATTGTGCAGACGGTCAGCCAGCTTGATAAGAATTACCCGGATATCCTTTGCCATGGCCAAAAACATCTTTCTCAGGTTTTCAGCCTGAACTTCCACCTTATCCGAAGAATAGGACAACTGACCCAGCTTTGTAACACCGTCCACGATCAAAGCAACCTCTGATCCGAACTCTGCTTCGATATCTTCCCGTGTCATCACCGTATCCTCCACCACATCATGAAGAAGGCCGCCGACAATCGTCTCTTTATCCAATTCCAGATCCGCCAGGATCATCGCCACACAGATCGGGTGAATAATATAAGGTTCTCCAGATTTACGCACCTGTCCATTGTGAGCGTTAAAAGCAATCTGATAAGCCTTTTTTATCTGGGTCACATCCGCTGACGGATGATATTTCTTTACTTTCTCAATGAGTTCATCATAAAGAATCTCCGGGGGTATAAAATCTTTTTTCTCGGACTTATCCCGGTCGTCCTCGATAATGTCCACATCAATGACTTTATCCATCAAATCCCCTACTTTCCTTCATATACAATAACAGAA
>CATYEA010000193.1 GCA_958405355.1 uncultured Lachnospiraceae bacterium | reverse complement strand
TGTCTTTCAGCAGTGACCTCTGGGAAGATGTTTATGGGACAATGCGGAAGTATTTCCATGATTGTGAAATTGTGGGCTGGTTTTTGACCCGTCCGGGAAAATCCCTGGGGATCAATGAGAAAATAACAAAAATTCACGTGGATCAGTTTCCGGGAAGAGAAAAGACATTATTTTTAATGGACCCTCTGGATCGGGAAGATGCTTTTTTCATTTATGAAAATGGAAGGCTTGTCCGACAGCATGGCTATTATATTTATTATGAACGCAATGAAGACATGCAGAATTACATGGTAGAGAACCGAAAAGGTCGGGGCAGTGAAGAACTTTTGGAAGCGGCAAATTTAAAACGGACCACAAACATCCGGCGTCGTACTGAAAAAGCAAAACCAAAAGAAAGTAAACACAGAGGTAGAGCTGTTGCGGGAACGATGGTTGCGGCGGCTGCGGTAGTATTGCTTGGTGTAACATTGATCAATCGGCTTTATATACCAAGCCGGGCCAAGACAGTCAGCGGAGGTGTGACGGATGAAACAGTGACAGTACAAGTGGTCGAAGGCGCGGTAACGGCTAATAATGGGGCGGCAGTGCCGGAGGGGAATTCTACAGGTACGGAAGTTTCGGAAACAGGTTCTGTGAGCGGAGCCGCCGGAACAACAGAAATGACTTCCCAGGAAGGAACATCTGAGATGGGAGAAGATACATCCGAAGCTGATGAAAGCACATCGGAATCAGCAAAAACGACCAATGTGACTACGTCGAAACGCTACACAGTCCGCAAAGGAGATACTTTGGCGAATATATCTCTGAGCCTTTATGACAGCAGAGATTACGTGGATACCATCTGTGAAATCAATGACATTGAGGACCCAGATGTGATTTACGAGGGTATGGTCCTTGAACTCCCGTAAAAAATAAGTTATACTGTTCCTTATCAGGCAAAAACCTGTATGGAGGTAGAAGTAGATTCATAATGGAAAAAATACGTACTTTAGGAAAAAAAATATGGGATATCATCAAGTACCGGTTCTGGCTGGTCCGATGTTGGATTAAAGAACATAAAAAGGCATTTGCAGCCTGTGTTGCTGCTGTGATCATTGTGATTGCCGGAGTGTTTTGGGTTTTCTTGCGGACGTATCATAATTACGAAGTGGTTGATTCCATGGAAAGAAAAAGTGATACGTCTGCAAATTATTATTTTCGGGATGACGGTATTGTCTGCTATAGCAAAGATGGTGTTTCTTTTACGGATAATGACGGTGCAGTGATCTGGAATCAGGCTTTTGGCATGTCATCACCAAAGATGAGTGCCTGCGGAGATTATATAGCGGTTGGCGATGTGGGAGCCAACAGTGTGTACATATTTAACGGAACAGGTCTGGAGGGGAAAATCAATCTGGAAAAACCGGTTCAGGATATCCGGGTGAGCCGTCAGGGGGTCATTGCGGTGGTCCTTTCCGATGGCGAAGCAAATCAGATCAATCTGTACAGTAAACAGGGAGAAGTGCTGGCAAGTGTCAAAGCGGCCATCAGCACGATCGGCTATCCGCTGACGCTGGCTTTATCGGAGGATGGGACTCGTTTGGCAGTCAGTTATGTGGTTTTTAATGGCGGTAAAATTGGCTCACGATTGATTTTTTATAATTTCTCTAACGAAGAGACAAGCAGTGAGCCGGCGGGAAGCTTTGATTATGACGAACTGTTTCCAAGGCTGGAGTTCGTCAGCGGTGATACGGTGCTGGCCTGCGGAGAAAAGGGATTTTATACGTACCGGTTCAAAGATACTGTTTCAGAAAAATTCAGTCATACATTCGCGGCTGAGGCCAAAAGTATTTTTATCACGGACTCAAATATAGGAGTTATTACGAAGAATACGGAAGAGGCAAAGGAAGGAAAAACTGTCGATAAATATGCGGTGGAAGTGTATCGCTTTTCCGGTGGAAGAGCAGCGGCATTCACTTTTGATTTTGATTACAAATCGGTATCCGCTTCAAACAGTGAGATTATTTTTTATAATGACCAGGAATGTGAGATATACACATACCGGGGACATAAAAAATTCCAATATGCCTTTGAACATAATATAGAAAGTATCCTTCCCGGACAAAACTCCGGAGAGTATATTTTACTCGATGCGCAGAGCATGCAGACGATTCGACTGAAATAGAAAGGCGGTATTGGATATGAATTATGTTCTCATTGCGGCGGCAGCTATACTGTTGATTACGGTTATTATTGGCGGCATCCGTGGATTTATTAAAACATTTTTTGCGGCATTTTCCGTGGCTATAGCACTTTTTGTGGCGATTCAGGCAGGACCTTATCTCGGCAAAGTGCTTCAGCATACACCGGTATATACGGGTATTTCAAATCAGATTCAAGTGAAATTAGATGCACAGAGTGAGGCTCAGGCGGAAAAAGTTTCACAGCAGATCGAGGTGATCAATGGCTATCCGCTGCCCCAGTCTCTGAAAAAGGCTCTTATTGAAAATAATAATAATCAGATTTATGAGGCTTTGGGTGTACAGCAGTTCAACCAGTATGTGGCATCCTATATGGCGTGTCTGGTGCTGAATGCAGTGTCATTTCTGATCGTTTTTCTGGTAGCACTTATAATTTTGAAAATCATAGAAGCCAGTCTGGATTTGATCAGTAAGCTTCCGGTGCTTCATGGGATCAACGTCCTGGGCGGTTTGGTGTGCGGCGTGATTCACGGCCTGATCATTTTATGGATTCTGTGTATTGCTATTACTGTATTTGCCTGGACAGAAATGGGACAATGGGTACTTGCCCAGATCAATGCGAACCCATTGCTGAGTTTGCTTTATGATCATAATTATCTTTTGTCCACGTTGACGAATATGGGAAAAATGCTTTTTTAATAAAATGCGGCTTGACAGGCCGCATTTTATTACATAATATAGTTGCATATACAATAATTGTACATACAACTAAAAAGGGGGATTTTTGATGGAAAGAGAAATTAAGAAAGATAAAAAAGTGGTGACTGTATGGATGACTGCGGCGGCTTGCTTTATCTATATGATGAACAGTGGTATACGAAATAATTTTGGGATTATGCTCAAAGCAATTTCAGAAAATACAGGGATGAATTATGCATCGGTAAGCTTTGTATTGGCAGTAGCCCAGCTCAGTTTTGGTATAACCCAACCTGTTTTTGGAATCATTGCTGAGAAAAAAGGTAGTCGTTTTTCGCTGCTTGCTGGTATTATTTGTGTTATTTTTGGCGCTGCTTTGACACCGATATGCAGGACAACATTTTGTTTAATGCTTGTTTTGGGAATTCTCTTGCCAGGAGGATTGGGAGCGCTTTCCTTTGGAGCAGTTATGGGAACCATATCTTCGAAGATTCCCAAAAAAAATCAGGCGGCGGTCAATGGGATTGTCAATGCTAGCAGCGGCATTGGAAATACACTTTTTGCACCGATAATCAGTACGGCTATTGCTGCGGGGGGATTGGTCAGCGGTATGCGCGTCCTCGCGATATTATCTGTGGTGATGATGCCGGTAACTATTGCCATGTGCGGAAAAAAGGAAACGATAGAAGTAAATGCAATATCATCCGATAAAGTGAAAATGGACATGCCGGGATTGTTCAAAATGGCTTTCAATAATCGAAATTATTTATTTATTGTTATCGGCTTTTTCACATGCGGCTTTCATATGGCCATTATTACAAATCATTTTGCAACGGAAATTATGTCCTATGGATATTCTTATGAACTATCGGCATATGCTTTTTCTATTTATGGCGTTGCAACGATTATTGGCTGTCTGTTTTCGGGAGCTATGTGCTCGCGGATTTCCATGGAAAAGGTTCTTGGAACATTATATGGTTCCAGAGCATTTATAACCTTTGTATTTTTTATAATGCCAAAAACAATGCCGGTCATTTGTATATATATTTTTCTGCTTGGATTTACAGGTTCTTCTACAGTGACGCCGGTGTCTGGCTTATGCGGAAAACTTTTTGGTACACGGGGAGTAACCATCTTCTTTAGCTTTGCATTTTTTGTACATCAAATTGGTGGTTTCCTTTCTGCGTGGCTGGGCGGACTTTCATTTGAAAGTTTCGGAAGTTACCAGGTTATTTGGATGGCAGATATCATTTTATGTTTGGCAGCGGCCGCTGTTAGTTATATAATTAAAGATATTCATAAGGAGGAATAGAGGAATGAATACAAAAATTTTGCCGTGTGTCTGCATGAGCGCACGGCGGGCGGCAAATGCTTTGACTTATTATTATGATAAAATGTTTGAAAACATGGGGATTACAGTAAATCAATATTCATTGATGGTCAATATCAATTCGGTCGGCACAACGAATATTACAGATTTAACTCGAATTGTAAAATTGGATAAA
>CATYEA010000192.1 GCA_958405355.1 uncultured Lachnospiraceae bacterium | reverse complement strand
ATTATGAATTTTACGGCGGACTTGCCAAGGCGGTGGAACAGGTCCGGGGCGAAAAAGCGGCGATGTATGTGGCCGATACGACTGGTAGGGATATCCGGACCAAAGATGTGAAGGCGGCTATGGAAAAAGGCATACGGACCCGGCCTTTGAATCCAAAGTGGATTGAAGGAATGATGCGCCATGATTATCATGGAGTTCAGCAGATTTCCAGAAGGTTTGAAAATATTATTGGTTTGACGGCAACCACCAATCAGATTGACAGTCAGATTTTTTCTGAATTGGAAAAATGTTATGTGGAGGATGAAAAGCTGAAACAGCGGATGCAGAAAAGCAATCGATGGGCTTATTTAAATATGCTGAACCGGCTGGCGGAAGCCGGAAACCGGGGATACTGGCAGCCGACGGATGAAGAAATGGAGCGTCTGCAAAGGGCCTATCTGGAAACCGAAGGCGAAATCGAGCAATAGAGAGGATATTTGATATGGAGAAAAAGAAACAATTCCCGTTTACGGCGATTCTGGGTCAGGACCGGATGAAGGAGGCGCTCGTTTTAAATCTGGTGAATCCGTCTCTGGGCGGCGTGTTAATCCGGGGACAGAAGGGAACGGCAAAATCCACGGCAGTACGGGCGCTTTCGGACCTTTTGCCAAGTGCAAAGGTCGTGGAACTTCCGATGAATGCCACAGAGGACCGGGTCGCAGGCACTTTGGATGTGGAATATGCCATAAAGACCGGAGAGAAAAAATTTGAACCGGGAATTCTGGCGCAGGCGGATAAACATATTTTGTATGTGGATGAAATAAATCTGCTGGATGACCATATCGTGGATCTTCTTCTGGATGCGGCGGCCATGGGGACAAATACGGTGGAACGGGAAGGCATTTCCTATTCCCATCCGGCGAGATTTTCCCTGGTGGGTACGATGAATCCGGAGGAAGGAAATCTGCGGCCTCAGCTTTTGGATAGATTTGGTCTGGTGGTGGATGTGGCCGGTGAAACGGATGCGGAAATCCGGGCAGAAATTATTGAAAACCGTCTGGCTTATGAAGAAAATCCTCAGAAATTTTGCCGGAAATATTCGAAAAAACAGAAGGAATTGGCAGAACAAATTAAAGCTGCCAAAGCATTGCTTCCAAATGTGGCTGTCAGCCATGAAATCATACTTCAGGCGGCAGAAATCGGCATTGCCATGGAGACAGAAGGTCATCGGGCCGACATAAGTATGATTAAGACGGCCAGGACACTTGCCGCTCTTGACGGCCGGACAGAGGTCATACAGGCGGATTTGAAAAAAGCTGCACTCTATACACTTCCGCATCGGATGAGAAAAAGCCCACTGGAGGAAGGAAATATGGATATGCAGGTTTTGGAAGAAATTTTAAGTTCGGACAAGGGCGGGAAAAATGCGGATAAAGCCGATGAATCGGAGGATGGATAGGGAGCAGGACGGAAACAAAGCGGACAACTGCCGGAAACAAAGACGGCTTTAGACCCGATTGAAGTGCCTGTTCTGCAAAATGGCCAGAGCATTTCCCTTACAGAATTACTCCGAGAGATGGGGGATACGGCACTTAAGTCAAAATGGAAATTAAGTGCCGTTGGAAAGCAGAACGTGGGAAGTGACGGAAACAAAGGAAAAGCCTGTGGTTATACACAGACAGGGAATCTTAATGCAGATAAAATTGCCTTTGCGGCGACAATCCGCGCCGCCGCAGGGCATCAAAAGAAGCTGTGCGGCATCTGTGTGTCCGTCCCGGAACAGGAGAAATTTCCGGCAGTCCGTATAGAGGCATCGGATATTCGTTATCAACGTTTTATCCGTAAAGAAAAGATGGGGATTCTTTTTGTGGTCGATGCCAGCCGTTCTCAGGGTGCGGATAGACGTCTGGCCTTTGTAAAGGGAGCCATTCTGTCGCTGCTCAGGCAAGTCTATGAACGGCGGGATAAGGCGGGGCTGATTATTTTTGGAGATAAGAAAGCGGAGCTGGTACTTCCTTTTACACGGAGCGTGGAATATGCGGGAAAAAGGCTGGCATTCCTCCCGGCCTCCGGGAATACACCTCTGGCAATGGGACTTCGGAAAGCGTTGGAAACGATTGATAGGGAACAAAGAAAAGATGATTCTATAAATCCGATAATTGTTCTGGTCACGGACGGAAAGGCAAATTATGATGAGAAGAAAGGCTCGCCGTTGGAAGTGGCAATGGAAATAGCCGGGAGAATCAGAGAATCAGGAATCCCCGCCGTGGTTATCGATACGGAAAAGGGCGTTTTCAGATTGGGAATTGCGAAGCGACTGGCAGAACAGATGAATGCCAGTTACCTGACATTGGAATAAATAGGAAGGAAGATTTTTATGAAATATCGTGATTTAGGAGCCACAGGGCTGAAAGTCAGTGAAATCGGCATCGGCTGCGAAGGTTTTGCCGGGGATGACTGTCGAAATACCAAAGTTCTTCTGGATATGGCGGAGGAAAATGGCATTAACTATTTTGACCTTTATACATCAAACCCGGAGGTCCGTGCCAGTGTGGGAAATGCGCTGCTGGGGCGGCGGGAAAAGTTTATAATTCAGTCCCATATATGTTCTGTCTGGAAAAACAATCAATACGAACGCAGCCGGAAGATTGAAGAGGTGCGGACAGGATTTGAAGAAATGCTTGCACTTTTGCAGACAGATTATATTGACGTGGGTATGATTCATTATGTGGATTCTCTGACAGACTGGCAGGAGATTGCCGAAGGTCCGGTGCTTCAATATGCATTGGAGCTGAAAGAAGCGGGGAAGATTCACCATATCGGACTGAGCAGCCATAACCCGCAGGTCGCTTTGAAAGCGGTAGAAAGCGGACATATCGAAGTGCTTATGTTCAGCGTGAATCCGTGCTATGATTTGCAGCCGGCCAGCGAAGATGTGGAAGATTTGTGGCGGGAAAAGAATTATGCGGCGCCATTAGTGAATATGGACCCGGAACGTCAGGAATTGTATGAAGTCTGTCAGCGGCTTGGCGTGGGAATTACTGTCATGAAAGCCTTTGGCGGCGGCGATTTGCTGGATGCCTCCCTGTCTCCGGCAGGAAAAGCGCTGACAGCAAATCAATGTCTGCATTATGCATTGACCCGCCCGGCGGTTGCGACAGTTCTGGCCGGAGCCCGCACGGCCGAGCAATTAAAGATAAGCCTTGCCTATGAGGAAGCCTCAGACGATGAGAAAGATTACGCACTGGCATTTGCATCCTTTCCAAATATCAGTTGGAAGGGCCATTGTATGTACTGCAGCCACTGTGCGCCATGTCCGAAACAGATTGATGTGGCATCCGTTACCAAATTTCTGAATCTGGCCCGGGCCCAGGGGGAAGTCCCGGAAACGGTACGGGAACATTATGCGGTGCTTTCTCATCATGCCGGTGAATGTATCCAGTGCGGCGCCTGTGAAACCCGGTGCCCGTTTGAGGTGTCCATTATTGAAAATATGAAGGCAGCCAGGGAAATTTTTGGTAAGTAGGGAATCGTCGGCAGGATTATACAACGTGCAATTTGAGATGGATAAAATGAAAAGAACGGTAAATAAGTCTGTTTAACAAAAAGGTACTCTGTGGGAATTGCAGAGTGCCTTTTTAATATTTAAGTTTTATGGGTTATGTTTTCTGCTACCTTAACAAATCTTAGGACATCCTCCGGCGCATGAAGGCTGTAAAGTAATCCATAGGGAATGCTGTAATCCCAATCGACTGGAATAGATACAAGGCCGGGATGAACTTCCTGCCAGCATTCAATTGTAAGCAGAGCATTGCCGGTTTCCGCACAACGGTTAAATCTGGATAAATCATAAAACTGAGGGGTATCTTCTAAAGGAACAAGGTGCAGCTTGTAGTCGGGAAAACTTTGATTGATATGATACCACAAGTCCATAAAAGGTTTTGCGGGATTGAGCAAAGATGTACCGACGCAGAAAGTGGTGTCATAGGTATGGGTGGCGGCATTTGCAGCGGTAATGGACTTTTTTGAGTAATTAATCATAAACTTTGCATCCCGATAAATGACTTCCCCTGCCGGTGTTGCATGTATGCCGACCGGAGTTCGTTCCATCAATTTTAGGTTCAGATGACTTTCCAGCTTTGGAAAAGCTGCCATGGTCAATAACGGTTATAAAAGTGTGAAGCATAGAGTTATACATATTGCACCTTCAAACATAGGTATAAACTTAAAGTTTATATAATGCTAACATATTGGAAATTCCGTGTCAGGGCGCCGCGCGTTATACTGTAAGAATAAAACAGGACGACGGCGGATTCGTGGTTTCAGCATTTAGCCGTCGAAGTGCCGGGACAGAATGGTGTGAGCTGGTTTCTGACGACGAATACGAAAAATTATAAAATTTAGAAAAGGG
>CATYEA010000191.1 GCA_958405355.1 uncultured Lachnospiraceae bacterium | reverse complement strand
GTGTATCGCAGCTGCGAAATTGGCGAATGCCCATGGATTTATCAAACGGCTGCCGGATGGATATCAAACCATGCTGACCGGCGACGGAGCAAATTTAAGTCAGGGGCAGCGGCAGCTTTTGGCCATTGCCAGAGCCGCAGTGGCGGATCCGCCTGTGCTTATTCTGGATGAAGCGACTTCGTCCATTGATACACGTACGGAAACGCTGGTACAGGATGGAATGGACAGGTTGATGAAGGGAAGAACCACATTTGTCATCGCCCACAGACTTTCTACGGTTAAAAATTCGGATTGTATCATGGTCCTTGAACAGGGACGGATTATCGAGCGGGGTACCCACGACCAGTTAATTGAGAAACAGGGACGGTATTACCAGCTTTACACGGGAAATGCCATAGGCGCATAGAATGGCCTGAAAAACTTTTTAAGCCATTTTGTCAGAGCCTGTTTTGCTTGTCAAGAGCGCCTGTTTGGAATATAATGGGCATAGTTGTAAGAAATCAGGCAGGTGATTTGATGCAGTATAAAATATTGGTTGTGGAAGATGAGCCGGATATTAATGGATTATTAGTTAAAATATTAAAAGAAGCGGATTATTATACAATACAGGCTTTCTCAGGGACAGAAGCAAAACTTTTGTTGGAAAAAGAGGCTCCGGATTTGATTTTGCTTGATTTGATGCTTCCGGGAATGTCAGGGGAAGAATTACTGTGCGATATTCGTGAAAATAAGTGCAGCAATGTCCCGGTTCTAATCATTTCCGCAAAAGACACGTTGAATGATAAGGTGTCGCTGCTGAAAGCGGGGGCAGATGACTATATTACAAAGCCTTTTGAACCGGAAGAGGTTCTTGCGAGAGTTCATGCGGCCTTAAGGCGTGTCGGAAAAGAATCAATCGTTGAAAAAAATCTCACTTACAAAAATTTAAAACTTTATACTGATTCACGAAAAGTCATGGTGTCCGGAAGCGAGGTCGCCCTTACGGCCCATGAATATGATATTCTTTGTCTGTTGATGCAGCATCCGGAAAAAGTATATTCCAGAGAAACTTTGTATGAAATGGTTTGGCACGGCGGTTATTATGGAGAAAATAACACGGTGAATGTCCATGTCAGCAATTTGAGAAAAAAGCTTAAGGAAAAGGATTCGGAAGAAGAGTATATTCAGACGGTTTATGGGATTGGATTTAAGCTTCAATAGAAATCTTTATAACTTCTTTAAAAGTTCTTTATGACTTATTAAAAGCTGGAATGATAGAATACGTTTGTCAATGAGGAAAAGAGAAAATTGGCAAACGTATTTTTTAAAATGGAGGTAGACGGATGAATGAATATGTCATAGAGACAAAGCAGGTGACGAAGTCCTATGGTTCATTTCTGGCATTAGATCATGTGGACATTCATGTGAAGCGAGGAGAGATATACGGACTGATTGGCGATAATGGTGCAGGGAAAAGTACGCTTTTAAAATTATTGGCTGGACATAGTTATGTGACAGAGGGTGAAGTACGGCTTTTTGGAAAATACGAGGAAAAAGAGCTGGAAAATTCCAGAAAGAAAATCGGATTTATGGTTGAGCAGCCGGGATTTTTTCCCAATATGACGGTGGAGCAGACGTTAAATTATTATTGTATCCAAAAGGGAATTCCAAATCGGAAAAAAGTGGATGAGATGTTAAAGCTGACCGGTATTTCGGAAAAGCGAAGGAGCAAATGTAAAACGCTTTCCCTGGGACAAAAGCAGAGACTTGGCCTGGCCATCGCCATGCTTGGGGAGCCTCAGGTTCTGGTGCTTGATGAGCCGATTAACGGGCTGGATCCAAGCGGTATTCTGGAATTCCGGCATCTGCTTCAGAGATTAAATGAGGAAAAGAATATTACCATTTTGCTTTCAAGCCACATATTAACGGAATTGCAGCAGATCGCGACGATGTATGGATTTTTAAATAAAGGTATTTTGATTGAAGAAATTTCTGCCCATGCTTTGCAGGAAAAATGTTCAGACTGTATTGAGATTACCCTTTCAGATGTGGAGACATATGCTGTTTTAATAGAAAAGAATTTTCCTGAAGAAATGTACAAAATACTTCCGGAGAATAATGTTCGTATTTATAAACCGCAGCTTCAGGCCGAAGTTTATAGTAAGCTGGCCTCTGAAAATGATATTTATATTACCGGAATGAAAACGATAGAGACATCTTTAGAGGATTACTATATGGAATTGAAGAAGAGAGGTGCGGCAAGATGATGAATTATATAAAAAGTGAGTTTTACCGGGTATTTCATAGCAGGGAAATCTATTGTTTTATAGGGATTTTGGCCTTTTTGGCATTTTTATTTAATGCCATATTGTTCTGGTTTCGGAGAATGGATGACTTTCCCTATGGAATTACATCTTATTCTTATTCGAATCTAGTAGCAAGTCCTCTGGTTTTTGGAATGATGGGGGCAGTTGTCGGGATGCTTCTTTATGAGGGAAACCGAAGAAATGGAAATTTGAAAAACACCGTAGCCTTTGGAATTTCAAGAGCAAAAATTTTTATCGGAGAATGTGTTGTAGCGACGGTTTCAGCGACGATTTCAATGGTCATTATTCTGGCCGTTTATATTATAAGTGCGGCAGCATTTTTAGAGCAGGCCGGTCCGGTGACCCTGAATGATTTAATGACGGAAATCCCGGCGGTATTTTTAATCGCAGTGGCATGCCTGATTTCAGGAATTGTTTGTATTGAGGCTTTTGCTAAAACTTCTGCGGGAATTATCATGTGGGCAGCTATTTGGATGATTATTCCTCAAATTCTCTTTTATATCGGACTTCGGGTGGATATCCTTTACAAGATTGCGATGTGGATGCCGAATAATTTCTTTGGAACAGCAGGAATGAGTGTCAACATGGGCCAGTGTATTACTGTATGGGGAACCGCTGAAGGTATGGCAAAGTGTCTGATTTCCGGAGCTGTTGGAATCGTTGTCTTTTTGGCAGCAGGTGTTTTATTATTGAGAAAAAAAGAACTGTAATTATAAATCTGGTTTTGGAGGAAGTGCGAAATGGTATATATTTTAATTATTATAGCTGTTATAGGTATTTACTTTGTATTTCGCTATGTGTCACTTTTATACGCTTTTCGTAAAATGACAAAAGAAATGCAGGAAATCCGAGAAGACCTTACCCAAAACCAGATGCTTCATCTGCCGGTTCCAAATCGCCATTTAGCAAAGGTTATGAGTGAATTTAACAGTACCCTGGAAGAAATCCAAAAAGAACGGCAAAAATATGAAAAAAGAGAAAAAGAATTTCAGAAGCAGATAGAAAATATCAGCCATGATTTACGTACGCCTCTGACGGTCATTCTTGGATATTTAAAATTTGTTAAGAATAAAAAATACCTTACGCAGGATGAGGAATTGAAAGAAACATTGGAGATTATTGAGCATAAAGCAGAAACGATGAAAAGTCTTGTGACGCAATTTTATGAGTTTTCCCGATTGAATGCAGGGGATTATAAATTGAAATTGGATAACGTGGATATTTCCAGAATTTTAAGGGAATCTCTTGTGGGAAACTATCAGTTTTTGGAACAGTCCAATCTGAAAGTCGACATAGATATACCGGAGCATCCAATCTGGGTAATTGGTGAAGAGGCCGGGTTAGAACGGATATTTCTCAACCTAATGCAAAATGCCGGACGGTATGCGGATACCGGCCTCAACATTATGGTCAAAGAGACAGAGGAAAATGTAACGATTTCCTTTACCAATGATACAACCAGATTATCGGAGGAAGAAGCTTCCCATTTGTTTGACAGATTTTATATGCAGGATAGTTCACGAAATCAGGAGGGTACCGGTCTGGGATTAACTGTGGCAAAATCACTGACTGAAGAAATGGGCGGAACCCTGGAGGTTCACATGGATGTGCCTGACTTATCAGAAATAGAAAGTGATAAATCCATCGTGTCTTTTGAACTGTGTATGCCGGTGGTGAAAAAACAGGTCGGGATGTGAATAGGTAAACATCCCGGCCTCTTTTACATTTCAATTTTAATTTGTGTTAATTCTTCTTCTGTAATCTGGGCAGCTTCCATAATCACCGAATCCGGAACAGAGCCGATTCTTAAAAGGTTTTTAACAATTGTCACCATTTTTTCACGGCTTCCTCTTTCACAGCCAGCCTTATTCCCACATTCCCAGACATATTCGGATAAATTGCACATTAAACTCATCTCCTTGACCAAACCATCATCCATGGGTATGTGATATTCATTTTGAAGAATTGACTTTTTGGTATTTACATCCAGGATTGGTGATAATAGTGTATTCATCATGTTGAAAAACGCATGTTTTTCTTTTTGCGTTTCATTTGAATGGATTTTCCGGAATAAAAGCTCAACAAG
>CATYEA010000190.1 GCA_958405355.1 uncultured Lachnospiraceae bacterium | reverse complement strand
CATATTTATTCAGTTCCTTCCAATCCATTCATACATGTACTACTGACAACTTTTATATTCTACCATAATGCCACGGTTTTTCAAGAAAATTTATTAAGAAAAATATAATTGAATTCAGGAATTGTACGTTTGATGTCATTTTTAGGGATTTCCTGTCGATGAATGATAATTTATTTCGTTTGCGATTCATGCTAAAGTCATTTAAGAATTCGGTTCTAAATCCATCTGGAATCGAATAGATATATTAAACGAGATGAAAACTTGTATATACAGAAAGGGGAACAAAAGGATGGCAGACAAGGTGCTGGATAATAATCAAGTAACAATCGTGGGGGTTGTGGATTCGGAATTTGTGTACAGTCATGAAGTCTTTGGAGAAGGATTTTATGTGGTGGAAGTCGTTGTACAACGTCTCAGTAATATGGTGGACCGGATACCGTTATTGATTTCCGAACGGCTGATCGATGTGACAGAGAATTACATAGGGCGTACACTGGAGGCCCATGGTCAATTCCGTTCCTACAATAAACATGAGGAAGGAAGAAACCGACTGGTTCTTTCCGTATTCGTCCGGGAAGTGGAGATTCTGGAAGAGGAGCCGGAAAATGTGAAGCCAAACAGTATTTTCCTGGATGGTTTCATCTGTAAGCAGCCGGTATACCGGATGACGCCGCTTGGCCGGGAAATTGCGGACTTGCTGTTGGCTGTCAACCGGCCGTATGGAAAATCTGACTATCTTCCATGTATCTGCTGGGGACGAAATGCCCGGTTTGCAGGTAAATTTGAAGTGGGAACCCACATTCATCTCTGGGGACGGATTCAGAGCCGGACTTACCAGAAACGGATCGAGGGTGATCAGGTAGAACGGCGGACAGCCTATGAGATTTCGGTAAGTAAAATCGAATGTATTGAATAAAAATATTGACGGTGCCTCAGAAATATGGTATTAACATACAATGAGGTGAATGTTGTGGAAAAAGGTTTGGTCAAAATATACTGTGGCGAAGGTCAGGGTAAGTCAACATCTTCGCTTGGAAGAGCACTGGTCTGTGCCAGTGAAGGTAAAGAAGTATTTATGATACAGTTCTTAAAGGGACGGCATACGGGAACGATGGATTACCTGAGACGGCTGGAGCCGGAGGTCAAGGTGTTCCGTTTTGAAAAGATGGATCGTTACTATGAAGATCTTTCGGAGGACGAACAGAGAGAGGAAAATATCAACATACTCAATGGTGTGAATTTTGCGAAAAAAGTATTGACCATTGGCGAATGTGATGTTTTGATCTTAGATGAGATTTTGGGACTTGTAGACCTTGGAATTTTGAAAGTGTCTGATGTGATTCACTTGATTCAGGCGAAGCCGGAAGAGATGGAATTAATTCTTACCGGAAGGAATTTACCGGAAGAATTAGTCAGTGAAACAGACTATATTTCAAAGATAGGTATCGTAAAAAAAGCAGATAGTGAAGCCTAAAACCGTCAGTGAATGGTTGACATTAAATGGCAGAAATGCTACTATCAATGGTAGGATGAGAGCTGCCTGGGCATACGAAAATCAAAGGTAAATATTCAATGAGCCGGCAGTTGCCGGCTCATTTTTTGCGAAATTCACAAAGGGTGTTTCGTATGGTTTTTTGAATATAATATAATAAACAGGCAGCAGCGTAAAAGACAAGGAGGTTCATTATGGCCATTTTTACAGGCGCTGGCGTAGCGATCGTGACCCCCATGCATCAGGATGGAACGGTAAATTATGATAAATTGGGCGAGTTGATTGAGTTTCAGATTGCGAACCACACAGACAGTATTATTATTACAGGGACAACAGGGGAAGCATCCACTTTGTCGGAAGAGGAACATGTAGAATGTATTCGTTTTGCTGTATCGAAAGTGGCGAAACGTGTTCCGGTAATTGCCGGAACCGGTTCTAATTGTACAGAAACAGCGATTTATTTGACAAAAGAGGCGGAGAAAGCCGGGGCCGACGGAGCTTTGGTCGTTACGCCGTATTATAATAAGGCAACCCAGAAAGGACTTGTTCAGCATTTTGGTATGATTGCGCGCAATACCAGCCTGCCAATGGTACTTTACAGTGTGCAGAGCCGTACAGGTGTCAATATTTTGCCGCAGACGGTTGCTGAGCTTCGTAAAACCTATGAAAATGTGGTGGCTGTGAAGGAAGCCAGCGGAAATATTTCTCAGGTGGCAGATATCATGCAGATGACCCAGGGAGATATTGATGTTTATTCCGGAAATGATGACCAGATCGTACCGATTCTTTCTCTTGGCGGAAAGGGTGTTATTTCTGTATTGTCCAACATCTGTCCTCAGGAAACCCACGATATTGTGGCTCGGTTTTTGGACGGAGATGTGGCTGGCAGCCGCGAACTTCAGCTGAAGGTTCTGCCATTGGTCCATGCTCTGTTTTGTGAAGTGAATCCGATTCCTGTAAAGACAGCGCTGAATTTGATGGGTATGGAAGCCGGACCGTTGAGACTTCCGATGACACCGATGGAAGAAGCGAATAAAGCGCGGTTGGTTCAGGCTATGAAAGATTTTGGAATCATATTGAAATAGTAAATCAGTAGAAAGAGCTGTGTCAGATTTTTGACAATCTGGTACAGCTTTTTTGGAAAGAGAGGAAGAGGAGAATGGTAAAATTTATTATGCACGGATGCAATGGTGCTATGGGACAGGTCATTACCCGTCTGGCAAAGGAAGATCCGGAAGCAGAGATCGTGGCAGGAATTGATATTCAGGATAATATTGACAATGGATATCCGGTATTTACAAAAATAGAAGAATGTGATGTTCAGGCAGATGTCATTGTGGATTTTTCTGTGGCAAAAGCAGTGGATGCGGTGGTGGACTACGCGGTGAGCCGGAAGCTTCCTCTTGTCCTGTGTACGACCGGACTTACAGAGGAACAGTTGGCTCATGTGGAAGAAGCAAGTAAAAAGATTGCCGTTCTGAGATCTGCAAACATGTCTCTTGGCGTGAACACAGTGTTTAAACTGGCGGCTCTCGGTGCCCAGGTGCTGGCCCAGGCCGGATATGATATTGAGATTGTGGAGAAGCATCATAATCAGAAACTGGATGCACCTTCAGGTACAGCACTGGCTATCGCGGATGCGATGAATGAAGTGCTTAATAAAGAATATGCTTATAAATTAGACCGCAGCCAGGAACGGGCAAAACGGGGAAAGAAGGAGATTGGCATTCAGGCTGTCCGCGGAGGCAATATTGTCGGAGAGCATGAGGTGTTTTTCTGTGGGCCGGATGAAGTGATTGAAATTAAGCATACAGCCTACTCCAAAGGTATTTTTGGAAAGGGTGCTATTTCGGCAGCAGCATTTTTGATGGATAAAGAGCCAGGTATGTATACGATGAGCGATGTCATTGCCGGCTAATACAGATGGGGGTTACAATTATGGGAAACAGTAAAAAAACAAGTGAACTCGATACATTGCAGAAAAGATATCTGGAAGTTTTATCGGAACGGTATCCGTCTATCGCTTCGGCCTCGACGGAAATCATCAACCTCCAGGCAATTTTGAATCTTCCAAAGGGTACGGAACATGTGCTCAGTGATATTCATGGAGAAGCAGAGCAGTTTTTTCATGTACTGAAGAATGGTTCCGGGGCCGTCCGGGCAAAGATTGACGATGAATTTGGAAATTCTCTCTGTATCCGGGATAAAAAGCAATTGGCCACATTAATTTATTATCCGGCAGAAAAGCTGGATTTGATCGAAAAAGAGGAACCGGAGCTGGATGATTGGTATAAAATTACGCTGCATCGGCTCATCCAGGTGTGTAAGCGTGTGGCTTCCAAATACACACGTTCCAAGGTGCGTAAGGCCCTGCCGAAAGATTTCGCCTATGTTATCGAAGAATTGATCAATGAAAAAGAAGAGATTACGAATAAAGAAGCTTACTATAACGGTATTATTGATACGATTATCCGTATCGGCCGTTCCAGAGCCTTTATCATTGCTTTGTGTGAGCTGATTCAGCGGCTGGTTATCGATCATCTGCATATTGTCGGTGATATTTATGACAGAGGTTCCGGCGCTGTGGAAATTATGGACCATTTGATGAATTATCATTCTGTGGATATCCAGTGGGGAAATCATGATCTGCTCTGGATGGGGGCTGCATCCGGACAGGAAGCCTGTATTGCCAATGTTATCCGGATTTGTGCCCGCTTGCGCTGGAGGTATATGCCGATGATGAATGTGAATTGTTCCATGTTCAGGATCATGGCGATGCGGACATGCTGAGCCGCATCGAAGAGCAGACGGAGATGAAGATGCATAAGGCCATTTCCATCATTCAGTTCAAGCTGGAAGGACAGCTCATTAAAAAGCGTCCGGGAATGATTATGGATAACCGGCTTTTGCTGGATAAAATAGATCCGGAGAC
>CATYEA010000189.1 GCA_958405355.1 uncultured Lachnospiraceae bacterium | reverse complement strand
AAAACTGACAGAAGATAGCGAATTGTCTTTCAAGGATTTTGAGAGCAAACAGCATTTTACCCAGCCACCGGCTCATTTTACGGAAGCTTCTCTGGTTAAGACACTGGAGGAATTGGGTATTGGCCGGCCAAGTACCTATGCGCCGACCATAACGACGATCATAGCCCGCCGTTATGTGGCGAAGGAAAATAAAAATCTTTATGTGACAGAACTTGGCGAAGTCGTTAATCAGATCATGAAGGATGCCTTTCCAAGCATTGTCGATGTTTCTTTTACAGCCAATATGGAGTTTTTGCTGGATAAAGTTGAAGAAGGCTGTGTGAATTATAAGACGGTTGTACGAAACTTCTATCCGGATCTGGAAGAAGCTGTATCGGTAGCTGAAAAGGAACTGGAACAGGTAAAGATCGAAGATGAAGTATCGGATGTGGTCTGTGACCAGTGTGGACGGCACATGGTCATTAAATATGGACCCCATGGAAAGTTCCTGGCTTGTCCGGGATTTCCGGAATGCAGGAATACAAAAACTTATTTTGAAAAAATTGGTGTGAGCTGTCCAAAGTGCGGTAAGGATATTGTCATCCGAAAGACGCAGAAGGGACGTAAGTATTACGGTTGTGAAGATAATCCGGAGTGCGATTTTATGACTTGGCAGAAGCCTTCCGGTAAAATTTGCCCGAAGTGCGGTAATGCACTGTTAATTAAAGGGCAGAAGCTGGTATGCGCCGATGTGACCTGCGGATACCGGGAGAACCGGGGAGTAAATGAAGAATAGATAGAGATATCTCCTGTCAAAGTCCTGGGATTGGACTCTGACAGGAGATTTTTTGTTAGGTATTTAATATGGAAGAAACTGTAACAGTTGAAAATTTGTGGGATAAGATTAAGGCTTTTGAGGGAGAGACTTTTCATACAGTGAAGGGACTGCCATTTACCTATCGGATTAAAGGCGGCGAATTATTTACGGAACGTAAGAAAAAGTCAATTACTCGGGCAACTTTTGAGAAGGCCTTTTTGAAAGTTCAGGAACATCCGGAAGAGATTACAGGACCTAAAAAATTGAATGTTTTTGGAGGCCCCTATGTGTGGGCTATCTTTAAAAAACTGGGAATTGTTGGATAGATGATATCAGTGAAAGAAAGCTGGGTGATTTATGACTAAAAGACTGGTATTTTTTGTATTGTGTTTGTGCTGTATTGGCTGGCTGGGATTGATTTTCCATCTGTCGACAGAGAACGGTGAGAAGACAGCGGATACAAGTATGCGGATTGCTGAGAAAATCTCCGGAATGTTCTATAACTCTCCGACTCAGGAACAGGTAAAATCGGTGCATCATGCTGTGCGGAAATCGGCCCATGTCGTTTTGTTTTTTGTACTTGGTGTGCTGATCAGTATAACAGGAATGTATATTTTTAATTTATGGCGAAAACCATGGGTAGCTGTCGCCGTGTTGGCTATCGGCCTCATTCTGATCGTGGGTGCGGGCTGGCTGGATGAATGGCATAAACAATTTATCGAGGGACGGCATTATCAATTGGGCGAAGCAATTATAAATATTATAAGCGGTCTGGCCGGGAGTGGAATCATGGTCATTCTTCGGAATTTTTTCACCGGATTATAAATTTTCCATATCATAAGTATAAGCAGGCGAATTTAAACTGTTTATGGAAAATTGAAATAAAAGGTGGGAGACGATGACACAATCTTTGATTTGGGCTGCCTTTGGAACCGGATTTGCTTTTTTAATGACGGTGTCCGGTGCGGCCACCGTATTTTTATTTCGCAAACAGATGAATGAAGGGCTTCAGAAAATTTTTCTCGGATTTGCTTCGGGAATTATGATTGCTGCTTCTGTTTGGTCACTGATCATTCCGGCCATTGAACAGGCATCCGCTTCCGGCGGACTGCCCTGGGTACCGGCTGCCCTGGGATTTCTTTTCGGATGCGTGTTTCTTATGGTCGTTGATGGATTCTTTGCCAGATATACGAAGCATTCAAATCGGGTCAATTTACTTGTTTTCGCAGTGACGCTTCATAATATTCCTGAAGGGATGGCTGTGGGCCTGGCCTTTGCTCTGGCGGCACAGCATATGGATCAGGCTGAATTATATGCGGCGGCCTTTGCTCTGGCGCTGGGTATCGGTATCCAGAACTTTCCGGAAGGAGCTGCTGTGTCTCTGCCGCTGCGGCAGGAAGGTATGTCCTCAAAAAAGGCTTTTTTGTACGGAGTCTTTTCTGCGGCTGTGGAACCCTTATTCGGAATGCTGGTCGTGCTGGTGTCGGGAATGATCCGTCCAGCCATGCCATGGCTTTTATCTTTTGCAGCGGGAGCCATGATCTATGTGGTGGTAGAGGAATTAATTCCCGGAGCTAACGATGAGGGACGTTCCCATCGGGGAACAATTGGAAGTATGGCCGGGTTTTTGATCATGATGATTTTGGATGTAGCCCTCTCCTTATAAGTGGCATAAGGATTTTTTATAAGTATTTTTAATGGGGAATCTATTGATTTAGGAAAAAGATTGCGATAGAATAAGGGCGGGTATTATGCCCAACATGGAAATGTCCTTATGAATGATTATAAGTACATTTAATAAAACAATGAAAAACATATGGATGGAAAGAAGAGGTCAGGTTCAAATGAAAAAATTGGAAATGTTGTATGAAGGCAAGGCTAAAAAAGTTTTTACAACGGATGTGGAAGACGTTTTAATCGTTGACTATAAAGATGATGCAACAGCATTTAACGGCGAGAAAAAAGGAACCATCGTCGGAAAAGGCGTGGTAAATAACCGAATGACCAACCATATTTTTAAAATGCTTGAAGAAAAAGGTATTCCTACGCACCTTGTGGAAGAACTGAGCGACAGAGAAACTGCTGTTAAAAAAGTTGAAATCGTTCCGCTGGAAGTTATTGTGCGTAATGTGGCTGCCGGAAGCTTTTCTAAAAAACTTGGAATTGAAGAAGGATTTCGTCTTCTTGCACCAACATTGGAATTCAGCTATAAAAATGATGAACTGGGCGATCCGATGATCAATGACTACTATGCTATTGCCATCGGTGCAGCTACACGGGAAGAAATTGACCGTATTACAGAATTGGTATTTAAGATTAATGAGATTCTCGTTGCGTATTTTGCAGAGAAGAATATTGATCTGATTGATTTTAAAGTAGAATTTGGGCGTTATAAAGGCGAGATCATCCTTGCAGATGAGATCTCACCGGATACATGCCGTTTCTGGGATTCTGAAACCCATGAAAAACTGGATAAAGACCGTTTCAGAAGAGATTTGGGACGGGTAGAAGAAGCCTATGAAGAAGTTTACAGAAGACTGGGATTATAATATGATGAAGCAGAAAGACTCCTGTCAGTTTAAAGAGGAACTCCATGAGGAATGCGGTGTCTTTGGTGCTTATAACACAAAGGGCGAGGATATCGCTTCCTGGGTATATTATGGATTGTTTTCACTGCAGCACCGGGGGCAGGAAAGCTGCGGTATTGCGGTCAGTGAAAACAGAGATATCAGGTATTATAAGGATATGGGGCTGGTCAATGAGGTCTTTACACCGGAAAATCTGGATAAAGTCCACGGAGATATTGCCATCGGCCATGTTCGTTATTCTACGGCTGGAAGCAGTGTCCGTGCCAATGCCCAGCCATTGGTGACAAAATATGTTAAGGGCCAGCTTGCTATTGCCCATAACGGAAATTTAGTAAATGCAGTAGATTTGAGGGAAGAGCTTGAAAAAAATGGTGCCATCTTCCAGACAACGATTGACTCGGAGGTCATTGCTTATCTGGTGGCTAAGGAACGGGTACATTGCGGCTCTGTTGAAGAGGCGGTATCCCGGGCAATGCCGTATATTAAAGGGGCGTATTCCCTGCTTGTCATGAGTCCGAGAAAATTGATTGCGGCCAGGGACCCTTATGGTTTTAAACCACTGTGTATCGGTAAGAGGGACGATACATGGGTGGTGGCTTCCGAAACCTGCGCACTCGATACCGTTGGCGCGGAGTTTATTCGTGATGTGGAACCGGGAGAAATCATTGTGATCAATGAAGAAGGTCTGACATCAAATCGTAAATATTGTAATTCTGCCGCAAAATGCGGCCGGTGTATTTTTGAATATATCTATTTTGCCCGTCCGGACAGCGTGATTGACGGTGTCAGTGTGTTCAATTCCCGAATTATGGCCGGGAAGATTCTGGCTCAGACCCATCCGGTGGAAGCAGATCTGGTCGTTGGTGTACCGGAATCGGGAAATGATGCGGCCATGGGCTATGCTTTGGAATCAGGAATTCCTTATGGCCGGGCTTTTGTAAAAAATAATTATGTAGGCCGTACATTTATTAAGCCAAAGCAGAGTATGCGGGAGCAGAGCGTTAAAATCAAATTGAACGTTTTAAAGGATGCGGTCAAGGGAAAACGTATCGTT
>CATYEA010000188.1 GCA_958405355.1 uncultured Lachnospiraceae bacterium | reverse complement strand
TCTATCGTAGATGCTTTCCATTTGCCGGAAACGGTCATCGGAAGTATTACACCTCAGATTATTATCGGTGTTTTGTTAGCTGTTTTAGCAGCCCTGGTTATTTTGGGCGGTATCAAAGCCATCGGTAGTGTGACAGAAAAAATCGTGCCTTTTATGGCTCTTATTTATATTATTGGTACGGTGGCAACACTGATCATGAATATTGGCTCTGTTCCGGCGGTTTTCGGTGCCATTTTCAAGGGTGCTTTCGGACTTCAGGCTGTGGCCGGAGCTGCTGTAGGTACATTGGTTAAGGATGCGATAACCATGGGATTTAAGCGAGGCGTATTCTCTAATGAGGCGGTCTTGGTTCTTCCGTTATGGTACATTCCGCATCCAATGTTAAAGAGCCGGTCATTCAGGGTATGTGGGGAATCTTTGAAGTATTTTTCGATACGATTATTGTTTGTACCCTGACTGCATTTACCGTGTTAAACTCAGGGCTTATTAATCTTGAAACCGGTGAAGTATTGAGCGAAGCAACGGGCGCATCCCTCGTCAGCGAAGCGATGGCTTTAAGATTCGGTTCGGCTGCCGGAATTTTCGTGGCCGTGGCTGTAGCTCTGTTTGCTTTTTCAACAGTTCTCGGCTGGTCCTTCTATGGCACAAAGGCCTGCGAATTCCTGTTTGGAACGAAGGCTACTGTTGTATATAAAGTGATTTTTGTTGTATGTATCATTTTCGGAGCAACCATGAGCTTTGATTTGGCATGGGATATTGCGGATACTTTAAACGGTCTGATGGCAATCCCGAACTTGATTGGTGTACTTACCCTTTCCGGCACTGTATTTGCGATTACAAAGAATTACATTGCCCGGAAAATTTCCAAAACCGATCCGAATCTGACACCGATGCTTTCCGGTCTGCCGGAAATTCAGGAAGAACAGGCAAGAAAAATGGCAGAGGACGGCGAGTAGGATTTCGCTGGCAAAAGGTTTCGGAGGGCCCGCTAAAAACTTAGGAAAATATTAAAGATTTCTGAAACAGTTTCCTGTATAATGGTCTTGAGACGAGGGGGATAGACCATGAGTGAAAAAATATTGATTGTGGATGATGAACAGGAAATTGCAGATTTGGTTGCCCTGTATCTGGAAAATGAGAATTTTCAGGTGTTTAAGTTTTATTCGGCAAAAGAGGCCATTCAATGTATCGAAAGTGAAACGCTGGATATGGCTATTCTGGATGTGATGCTTCCGGATATGAATGGTTTTCAGATTTGCCGGAAAATCCGGGAAAAATATAATTATCCGATTATTATGCTGACAGCCAAAGGGGAAGAGATGGATAAGATTACAGGTCTGACCCTTGGGGCTGATGATTATATCACAAAGCCCTTTCTTCCTCTGGAACTGGTGGCCAGAGTGAAAGCTCAGCTTCGGCGGTACAAGCGGTATAATACAGGAAAAGAAGAACCGGCGGATGTTTTGATACATTCCGGTCTTGTGATTAATGTGAAAAACCATGAGTGCATATTGAATGAAAAACCTTTATCGCTGACACCGACAGAATTTTCTATTTTGCGTATTTTAGTGGAAAAAAAGGGCAATGTGGTCAGTTCAGAGGAATTATTTCATGAAATCTGGGGAGATGAATATTTCAGCAAAAATAATAATACCATCACCGTCCATATCCGTCACTTAAGGGAAAAGATGGGGGATTCCTTTGAGAATCCAAAGTATATTAAAACGGTTTGGGGGTGTGGGTATAAAATTGAAAGATAGAATTTTTTCCGTTATAAAACTTATTTTGATTATTATGGCCGGATATCTTGGATGTCAGTTAGTGTATATGCTTTTTGATGTTATGCTTAATGGTCTTTTCATGAATTGGTTTGAAGGGCATTTTTTGACAACAAGTGTGATGATCAATCCATATACGGAAGAAAGCGTTTATGTCCGCGATTTGGATATTGGAGGATTTAAGATTTTTATGTTTTGGGTTATGGTGCTTTTGGTATGTGTATGGCTTATTGCGTTGTATTTTGTATCTGGTTATAAAGCCACTAAACAGCAGAAGGCGGCAATGACAGAAATTGGAGCCGGAATTCAGAAGTATATGTCAAAGGATATGGATATTTCTGATGTTTTTCCGGGGAAATATTCGGAAGTTTCTGCCCAGATGGCGGAAATCAAGAACCGGATGCAGCGAAATGAGCAGGCGCTTAAAGATGAGGCCCAGAGGAAAAATGATTTAATCACCTATCTGGCCCATGATTTGAAGACACCATTGACATCGGTCATCGGATATTTGAGTCTTTTAGATGAAGCCCCGGATATGCCGGCGGAGCAGAAGGCAAAATATGTCCATATTACACTGGACAAGGCGCTGCGTCTGGAAAAGCTGATTAACGAGTTCTTTGAGATTACCCGATATAATTTACAACAGATCGTTTTGGAAAAAGAAACGATAGATTTATATTATATGCTCGTTCAGATGACGGATGAATTTTATCCGCTGCTGGCGGCCAATGGAAACCGTATAGAGCTTCATGCCGATGAGCAGCTTTCATTGTATGGGGATTCGGAGAAGCTGGCTCGGGTATTCAATAACATTTTAAAAAATGCCATTGCCTACAGTTATTCGGGAACAGATATCCAGGTCAGTGCAGAAAAAAATGAGGATAAAGTCATGATTGCTGTCAGCAACCATGGAAAAACGATTCCGGCCCATAAACTGGAAACGATTTTTGAGAAATTTTTCCGTCTTGATGAGGCCCGGAGGACGAATACCGGCGGGGCCGGTCTTGGACTTGCGATAGCAAAAGACATCGTGGAGCTGCATGGCGGCAGCATTACCGCAGAAAGTGACCATGAAGTGACTACCTTCCGTGTGACTCTTCCGGCTTAATGTTTTCTTAGAAATTTTATAATGAAGTGTTAAAGTACAGATAGTCTCTGTTCGATAGAATAATGATCGAACAGAGACTTTTGTGTTCTATAAATTTAAATTTTGGGAAAACTGAAAAGGCGAAGAGCATTGGGAGGAATGAATGATGCAAATAAAGAGAAAATTATTTTTTGTCTATATAATCGTTGTTATGACCGGAGTGATCGCTATATTTTCGACCTATATGGCATCCAAGCAGTGGATTCGTACAGTTCCGGTAAGAATGCCGGATCACAGCGTTCAGGTCGTCAACGGACGGTCTGGTCAGCTTTACAGCACTTATGCTGTATTGATGGATGTGGATACGGGAGAAATGTTGATGGATACCGGGGGAGGAGAGCGGATGTATCCCGCATCGCTGACAAAAATAATGACAGCCATTGTGGCTGTTGAGCATACAGAAGATTTTGAGGAACAGGTTGTTATGGATGAGAATATATTTGAAGATTTATATGGCGAGGATGCTTCCATGGCCGGATTCCAGCCGGGAGAGAAAGTGACACTTAAAGATTTATTATACGGTATACTGCTGCCGTCAGGAGCAGAATGCTGCCTGGCTTATGCGGGTCATATATCGGGAACGGAGAATGATTTTGTCAATTTGATGAATCAAAAAGCGAAAGATCTGGGAATGCATCATACCCATTTTTCAAACACCACTGGACTTCATTCCGAGGACCATTACACAACAGCGGAAGATATGGCCCTCTTATTACAATATTCTTTATCAAATGAAATATTCAGAGAGGCTTTTACAAGCCAGACCTATGATGTCAGGCCGACCAATATCCATCCGGAAGGACTTACGTTTCGGAGTACTCTTTTTAAAGGATTGGAGAAAATTGCATTGGAAGGAGAGGGAATGGATGCCGATGTCATTCTCGGAGGTAAGACCGGATATACAGATGAAGCAGGCCTATGCCTCGCAAGTCTGGCCAGCATTCATGGGAAGGAATATATTCTTGTAACGGCCGGGGCCGACGGTTCCCATCAGACAGACCAGTATAATATCCTCGATGCGGTCGAAGTGTATCAGCGGTTAATTTTTTAAATACACTGGTTGCCATTTCTTGTTGGGTATGATAAAATGATAAAATTTCTATCAAAGAGAAATGGAGGGACCTTTATGGAAAGTTTATGGGGATTATTGATACCGCTGGCGGGAACGACGGCCGGAGCCGCCTGCGTTTTTTTGTTAAAAAATGAAATCAAACCTTTGATACAGAAAAGCTTGCTTGGTTTTGCGTCCGGAGTTATGGTGGCGGCCTCCGTATGGTCATTGCTTATTCCGGCCATGGATATGTCGGAAAACATGGGGCGTTTTGCCTTTGTGCCCGCGGCAGTGGGACTTCTTTTAGGTATTGTATTTTTATTGGTATTGGATGAGTGTATTCCGCATATGCATTTAGGAAGTGATACACCAGAGGGGCCGAAGAAGAAAATAAAGAAGACAACAATGCTCGTTCTGGCGGTGACATTGCACAATATTCCTGAGGGAATGGCCGTCGGCGTGGTATTTGCCGGAATGCTTGCGGGAAACA
>CATYEA010000187.1 GCA_958405355.1 uncultured Lachnospiraceae bacterium | reverse complement strand
GCTCAGGATTTCATTAATTTCATTATGAGCAAAGAAGGCCAGCAGGTCGTTGTAGACAACGGATATATTGCGGTTGGTGATCAGCCGGAGTATGAAGCAGGAAATGTGGAAGGAAAAATTGTTGTTGCCGGTTCTTCTTCTGTAACCCCGGTCATGGAAAAATTAAAAGAAGCTTATGCGGCTGTAAATCCAAATGTTGAAATCGAAGTTCAGCAGAGCGATTCTACAACAGGTATGCAGTCGGCGATTGACGGCCTTTGTGATATTGGTATGGCTTCCCGTGAATTAAAAGACAGTGAAACAGAAGCAGGTCTTACCCCGACAGTGATTGCCCAGGACGGTATTGCCATCATCGTAAATAATGGCAGCGGCATTAAAGAATTGACAAGTGAACAGATTAAATCCATCTACACAGGTGAAATCACAACTTGGGAGGATATAAAATAATCCGATATGAAGCTGAATAAAGAAAATGGAATGAAAATGGTTTTCTTTTTGGCTGCTCTGACCTCTGTACTGGCTGTGGCCCTCATCTGCATTTTCCTTTTTGCAGGAGGGCTGCCGGCTATGGCAAAGATAGGATTTGGAGAATTTATTTTTGGCCGGAAATGGAAACCGGGAAATAACATATTCGGTATTTTTCCGATGATCATGGGAAGCATCTGTGTGACCGGAGTATCGTTGGCTATAGGCGTACCGATTGGTTTATTTACATCAGTTTTTATGGCGTCTTATTGTCCGAAAAAGATTTACCGTGTTTGTCAGGCAGCCATTAATCTGATGGCGGGAATTCCATCGATTGTCTATGGTTTCTTTGGACTTGTATTAATTGTACCCCTGATGAATACGTTGACAGGGAAGGATGGAAGTACCATGCTGACGGCCTCCATTGTATTGGCGATCATGATTCTCCCGACAATCATTGCCCAGGCGGAAACATCACTTCGAAGTGTGCCGGAAAGTTATTATGAAGGTTCGCTGGCTTTAGGGGCGACGAAAGAAAGAAGTTTGTTTTTTGTAGTGCTTCCGGCGGCAAAATCAGGTGTTATCGCAGGTATTGTTCTGGGTATTGGCCGTGCCATTGGTGAGACGATGGCCGTCGTCATGGTTGCAGGAAATCAGACAAGAATGCCGGCCGGATTATTTAAAGGACTGCGAACAATGACAGCAAATATCGTACTGGAAATGGGATATGCGGCGGACCTTCACAGAGAGGCACTGATTGCCACCGGTGTTGTGCTTTTTGTCTTTATTCTTATAATTAATCTGGCTGTATCCATGCTGAACAGGAGGACTTTCCATGAATAATAAAAGTGATACACATAGCGGCCGGGTTTCATCGGCCATCTTGAAAATATTAGTCATGGTATGTGCCATACTTACTTTTGCAGTACTCATTTTCCTTATTGCCTTTATTTTAGTCAAAGGTGTCGGTTATCTGAAACCGAGTCTTTTTGCATGGAAGTATACTTCAGAAAATGTTTCTCTTGTTCCCGCAGCGGTAAATACGGTGATCATGACGATACTGACACTGTTGATTGCTGTTCCTATTGGTGTATTTGCGGCGGTTTTTCTTGTAGAGTATTCCGGTAAAGAGAGCAAAATTGTTCAGGTCATTCGTATGACGGCAGAGACCTTGTCCGGCATTCCATCCATTGTTTATGGACTTTTCGGATTAATGTTTTTTGCAACCACACTGGGCTGGGGACTTTGTATTTTATCCGGTTCATTTACAATGGTGATCATGATTCTGCCATTGATCATGCGGACGACAGAAGAAGCGCTCAAATCCGTACCGGATGCCTACAGAGAAGCCAGTTTTGGATTGGGAGCAGGCAAGCTTCGGACAATTTTTAAAATTGTGCTTCCTGCGGCAGTTCCTGGAATTTTGGCCGGAGTTATCCTTGCTACAGGACGTATTGTCGGAGAAACGGCGGCACTCATATTTACAGCAGGTACGGTGGCTCAGATTCCGTCCAGCCTTTTTGGCTCCGGACGTACTCTGGCACTTCATATGTACGCATTGTCCAATGAAGGACTTCATGTGAATGAAGCCTATGCGACGGCGGTCGTACTGTTGGTGCTTGTATTATTGATTAATGGCCTGTCAAATCTGATAGCCGGTAAATTTGCGAAAGCATGAGGATGGATATGGTTAATATGAACGATAAAATGACAATTAAAGACATGAATCTGCATTATGGTGAGTTTCATGCTTTAAAAGATGTGAATTTAAATATAGGGGCCCGAGAGATTACGGCCTTTATCGGGCCGAGCGGCTGCGGCAAGTCAACCCTTTTGAAATCCCTTAACCGGATGAATGATCTGATTCCGGGATGTAAGATTGATGGAGATATTCGCCTGGATGGGGAAGATATTTACGGTGATATGGATGTCAACCTGCTGCGTAAACGCGTAGGCATGGTGTTTCAGAAACCAAACCCGTTTCCTATGAGTATTTACGATAACATTGCCTATGGACCAAGAACCCATGGTATTCACTCAAAGGCGAAACTGGATGAAATTGTGGAGACATCGCTTCGAAATGCGGCTATCTGGGATGAAGTAAAGGACCGGCTGAAAAAAAGTGCTCTCGGTATGTCCGGCGGGCAGCAGCAGAGGCTTTGTATTGCAAGAGCATTGGCTGTGCAGCCGGAGGTACTTTTAATGGATGAGCCGACGTCGGCGCTGGACCCAATTTCAACTTCCAAAATTGAAGACCTTGCAGTGGAGCTGAAGAAAGATTATACTATCATCATGGTGACCCATAATATGCAGCAGGCCGCCCGTATTTCAGATAAGACAGCATTTTTCCTTTTGGGACAGGTGATTGAGTACAATGATACGGAAACATTATTCTCCATTCCAAAGGATAAGCGGACAGAGGATTATATTACGGGGAGGTTTGGTTGATATGAGAAACCGTTTTGACGCTCAGTTGGAGCAGCTTCATCAGAAGCTTATTGGGATGGGAAATCTGTGCGAGCAGGTTATTTCAATGACATATAAGGTTTTGATGGATGAGGATCATGAGGCTGCCAGAGAAATCATTGAAAAAGACAGCCTGATTGACTTAAAGGAAAGAGATATTGAAAGCCTGTGTTTAAAACTTCTGCTTCAGCAGCAGCCGGTGGCCTCGGATCTACGAAAGGTTTCTGCTGCATTGAAAATGATTACAGACATGGAACGCATCGGCGATCAGGCGGCAGATATTGCAGAAATTATTTTAACTTCGAATATTAAAGCGCCGGGGCTGGATATACCAATCGGCCGGATGGCGGAAGCCACAATGCGGATGGTAACAGACAGTGTTAACGCCTATGTGTGGCAGGATTTGGATACGGCCCGAAAGGTTATTGAATATGATGACGTCGTGGATGACCTCTTCCTTGAAGTGAAGGATCTGCTTATACGGCAGATTGACTCAAATCCAATAATCCATGAACATGTAATGGATATTTTGCTGATTGCCAAATACTATGAACGTATTGGGGACCATGCAACCAATATTTCGGAATGGGTGGAATTTTCCATTACCGGAAAACACAGAGGGGACGAGAATTTATGATTTATTGTCTTGAAGACGAGAGAAACATTCGGGAGCTCATCGTGTATACATTGGAGTCCAGTGGCTTTCATGCCGCTGGTTTTTCCAATGGTACAGATCTTTTTACTGCGATTGCTGATGAAAAACCGGATTTAATATTATTGGACATTATGCTGCCAAAGGAAAATGGTTTATCCATTTTAAAAAAATTGAAAAGTTCCATGGTGACGAAGGACATTCCGGTCATTATGGTGACGGCGAAGGGGTCTGAGTTTGATAAAGTGACAGGCCTTGATATGGGAGCGGACGATTATATTGCGAAGCCATTTGGAATGATGGAATTTATTGCCAGAGTTCGTGCCGTACTGCGGCGGAGTGGTTCAAAGGGAGGAGCCTCGGAGCTTGTTTACAAAGATTTGCGTATTCGTTCGGAAAGACACCAGGTTTTTGCAAATGACGAAGAAATTGCATTAACATTAAAAGAATATGAATTGTTGAAATACTTAATTGAAAATCAGGACATTGTTTTGACGCGAAACCAGATTTTAGGCCGGGTATGGGGATATGACTTTGATGGTGAAACGCGGACAGTGGATGTACATATACGGACGCTTAGTCAGAAACTTGGCGATTATGGAAAATATATTGAGTCTGTGCGCGGTGTAGGCTATCGTATCGGAGGCTGAAAATGAAAAGGAAAATTATTCGTAATACCGTGGCCATCGTTGCAACCGCGGTCATTTTGACCTTTCTGGCAGTGACATTTCTCATGTATACCCATTCTGTGGAACTTTTGAAAAAGGGTACGGAAAATGAAGCTGAAACGCTGAAAGCGGCGATTGATGCCGAGGGTATAGATTTTTTGAAAAATGAGAAACTATTTCAGGACAGCCGACGGATTACCAGTGTTGACCGGGAGGGTGATGTGCTGTATGAGTCAGTCGCGGAGGCGG
>CATYEA010000186.1 GCA_958405355.1 uncultured Lachnospiraceae bacterium | reverse complement strand
TTTTTGGAAAAGCGCTTGTCCTGACCGTTCTGGATATCCTGGCTCTGTTTATCGAAACAATGGCGCTGGCTTTTTGCTGCCAATACTGGTTTTCCAACGGCGCTCCCTTCGGTTCCAGATTTTTTGCTGAGCTTTTTGCAAACTACGGTTACCTGCTATTATTAATGCTGCCTGTAATTTTAACATCGCTTCTGATTGCATCGGCATGTAAAAACATGTGGATTTCCCTGGGTATCAACGTGGTCTGCGTCTTTACCGCCACCATGCTTCCAATAAATAACTTTGCCCTTTCCCTTTTCCCTTTTGCCCTGCCTTTCCAGACATTGGCCGGGACAAACACGGATCAGGCCATTTATTTTATGATCAGTGTTGTTATTGAGATTATAATCATTGGAATTGTAGAATTGATTTATTTAAGAATTCGGAGGTGTTTTGAATGAATTTCTTTTCTCTTATCGGCATTGAATTTAAGAAAATACGCCGTTCTAAAATTTTATGGATTTTACTTGCCGCCGTGATTATTCTCTGGCTGCCCTCAATTTTTAATGCACATATGAACTTTGAAATGCAGGATACGGGGATCTCTCCCCAAAGCAACTTCCTCATACAGGGCTTTATGGGTATGGCATGGTTTATGTTCCCTGCTTGCATCATTTTAAGCACCGTCCTTCTAAACCAGACGGAACGGGGAAATAAGGGGATTTTAAAAATGCTGGCTCTGCCTGTCGAACCGGCCAGGCTCTGCCTTGCAAAATTTGTGGTTCTGCTCTGCCTGACCATCGCACAGATCCTGATGACAGCAGGCATGTACTTTGTCAGTGCGACCATTGCTTCACAGATTCAGAACTACGCATTTATACTATCCCCACTCATTGTTTTTAAAGAAGCCGGGATCATATGTCTATCATCCATCCCAATGATGAGCTTCTTCTGGCTGTTGTCCATATGTATTCAGACACCGATTTTTTCCGTTGGCTTGGGATTGGCTGCTATTGTACCATCCGTCTTAATGATCAATACAAAAATCTGGTTTGCCTACCCGATGTGCTATCCATTTTATATCATTACCTCGGAATATGGACGAATGGCCTCAAACCTGTCCTTTTCGTCCGTTGAATTTTTCCCATGGCTTCCCGTCGCTATAGGTATAACTTCCATTTGCTTAATCATTTCCTGCCTCTGTTTCGGGCAGGCCGAAAGGAGATAATTTTTATGAAGGATAAAATATTAACCGTCATCAGCACCCTTATGCTTTTTATACCGTGGACGATTCTTCCCCTCCGAAGATTCGACTGGGCCTTAAAATCGCCCACAGCAGAAATTATGATTACCTCTTATGCACTCTTTATGATTCTGAGCGGCATCTTCACGGTGATTGCCTACGGCTGGGCAAAGGCACAAAATTCTTTGATGAAAATCTGTCTCGTCATTAACTGCCTTTATGCTGTCGCCGGCATTGCCGCTCTGGCAATGATATACCTGCCAGGAATACTGTAAACTGTATCAGATATTGTTATTTACGAAATCAGATTCCTCATACTTGCAAGGCTGATTCCCAATGTGGAAGCATTATGTAAAAACGCCGAAGTTGTTGGCTGAATAATTCCGGCAACACCAAGAACGATAAGCACCGAATTAAATCCGACAATCTTCCGGTAATTGCTGTGAATCCGCCGCATCAGGCTGTCACTGAGTACCTTCAATGTAACAATCTCATACAGATCATCGGCAGAAATGGTAATGTCCGCAATCTCTCTGGCAATTTCTGCGCCATCGCTGATGGCAATTCCCACATCAGCCGCGGAAAGAGCCGGAGAATCATTGATACCGTCGCCAATCATAATGACCCGTTTTCCGAGTTTCTTTTCGGCTTCAACAAATCGTGCCTTATCTTCCGGAAGTACCTCCGAATAATACTCATCCACACCAACCTTTGCCGCTACAGCTGCCGCTGTCCGCTCACTATCTCCGGTCATCATGACGACCTTCTTAAATCCGGCAGCTTTCAATGACCGGATAACCGCATCGGCCTCTTCCCGAAGTGGGTCTTCGATGCAAATGACAGCTTCCAGCACACCTTCAGCAGCCAGATAGAGATGAGAATACTCCGGAGCAAGCTGGTCAAATCTGCCTTCATATCCTTCCCGAATCCGACATTTTTCATCTTCAAACACAAAATGATAACTTCCGATAACCACTTTTTTACCTTCAATACTGGAAGATATGCCATGGGCAACAATATAATCCACCTTGGAATGCATCTCTTCATGCTCAAGTCCCCGGGATTTTGCCGCTTCAACAACGGCCTTCGCCATAGAATGCGGAAAATGTTCTTCAAGGCAGGCTGCAATGCGAAGTGTTTCATTCGGATTCATCTCGCCAAAGGTCACGACTTCTTTCACTGTCGGCTGTGCCTTCGTCAGTGTTCCTGTTTTATCAAATACAATGGTTTCTGCTTCAGCCACGGCTTCCAGATACTTTCCGCCTTTAACTGTCATATGATAGAGCCCGGCTTCCCGAATAGCAGAGAGCACTGCAATCGGCATAGCCAGCTTCAAAGCACAGGAAAAATCTACCATCAGCACGGCCAGTGCCTTCGTCGCATTCCTCGTTGCCAGCCATACGCCGGCTGTTCCTAAAAGGGTATACGGAACAAGCTGGTCTGCCAAATGCTCTGCCCGACTCTCCGCACCGGATTTCAGTTTTTCCGATTCCTCAATCATGGTGACGATCTTTTCATAACGGGTAGAACCGGAAACCTTTTTCACCTGGAGGATAATCTCGCCTTCCTCGACAACAGTTCCGGCATAGACATAGCCATCCTTTTCCTTATGTACCGGAAGAGATTCACCAGTCAGTGAAGCCTGATTAATCATGGCATCACCAGAAACGACAACGCCATCAAATGGAATCACATTACCCATACGGACAACAACACTGTCACCTGGCTGAACCTCTGAGGAGGATACTAAGATTTCCTGACTATCCTTGAGCAGCCATACCCGGCTGACATTCAAAGACATACTCCGGGCCAGATCGCCGACGGACTTCTTGTGGGTCCACTCTTCCAAAAGCTCTCCGATACCGAGCAGGAACATAACGGAAGATGCCGTATCCATATCCCGACGAATGAGCGACACACCGATGGCTGTCGCATCCAACACGGATACTTCCAGTTTTCGCCTTCTCAGGCTGTCAATACCCATGCGGATATATTTCACCGACTTGATACAGGCTAAAACAGCACGCACCGAATAAGGTATAAATAACTTGCTTCCCATACGCATCAAAACCCGCATGATCAGCTTTTCCTGATACTCAGCATTCAATTCCCGTCCGGAAGTTTCTAAAACATTATCCGGCACTTCTACCACATCATACTGAAAATGAGCCAGTCCGTCCAACACTTCCTGTCGATGTCCGGAATAACAGATGGACACATCTCCTGTACGTTCATAAACCTTTGCCGCCGTCACATTGGACAGCTGGTAAAGATAATATAAAAGTGTATCCGCTTCTTTACAGGACATTCGCTTTTGATTCATGTGAACACGAAGTCTTCCTTTGATCTCATGCTTTATAATAAACTTCAATGTTATCCCTCCATATATAAATAAGGGGGCTGCCCGATCACAGCCCCACTTTATTATTTTCGATTATTATTCTGCATCAGAAACTTCCTGAAAATCGTTTTCAGCTGCTGCTTCGTCCTCAACAACGGCTGCTGCTTCCTCTGCTGCTCTGTCTTCATTGATCTGTTTTGCTTCGGAAAGAATATCTTCCGCATTTTCCTGAACAGTTGTTGCTGTCTTCATAACACAGTCTTTAGCCCGAAGAACGGCTGCTGTGCAATTTGTATAAAGCTTTTTGGCATCCTTGCTGGAAAGAATCTTCAATCCGGCAGTGCCAAATAATAAACCTCCGGCAAAAATTCCTAATTTCTTTACATCAAATATATCTTTCATTCTGCTTACCTCCTATTTGTGCTTATAACCTGTGTAAAAGACCATAACAAAACAAAATACTGCTGCCCAGGCCCAAAATCTGTGTTGTTTCATTTTTTATCAGCCCCTTTAAAAATTATCAACTGAATCTTTAAGTGGTATGATAGCACTTTGGGTATACGAAAGACAAGACTAACATCCTTATTGAAAAATTTTGTCAATAAGCTCCGGAATAAGACAAAAAACACCTCCCATTATCCCAGCGCTACGTCCAAAATCATCATCAAAGTAAAGCCAACGGCAAAACCAATGGTTCCAATATTGCTGTGACTGCCTTCGCTGGCTTCCGGAATCAATTCCTCCACCACTACGTAGAGCATGGCTCCCGCTGCAAAAGCCAGTAAATAAGGCAGTATGGGCGTTATAAAACGTCCAAGAATTACCGTGACTATAGCAGCAACAGGTTCTACAATTCCGGAAAGGAACCCATAGGCAAACGCTTTTCCTGAACTCATGCCTTCTTCACTTTTTAATGGCATTGAAATTACAGCACCTTCCGGGAAATTTTGTATGGCTATTCCCAGAGCCAGTGTAAAAGCT
>CATYEA010000185.1 GCA_958405355.1 uncultured Lachnospiraceae bacterium | reverse complement strand
CGGAGGGATGGTGCCGCCGATTGCGGTGGCCCTGTGTGCGACATTTTTTAAAAATCGTTTTACCAAAAAGGAGCGACAGTCAGCCTATGTAAACTATGTCATGGGGCTGGCATTTATTTCGGAGGGAGCCATTCCTTACGCGGCGGCGGATCCGCTGAGGGTTATCCCGTCATGCATTATCGGTTCGGCGGTTTCCGGCGCATTATCTATGATTTTTGGATGCGGCCTGCGGGCACCCCATGGCGGTATTTTTGTCATACCGACGGTGACCCATCCGTTCCAATATCTCATTGCTATTGCAGTGGGCTCTATTGTTGGAGGTCTTTTAATGGGACTCTTGAAGAAACCAGTGAGTGAAAAATAAAGAGGAGAAGAAGCGTATGAAAGAGTTTAAATATGTGATTCAGGATGCACAGGGCATTCATGCCAGACCGGCAGGGATTCTTGTGAAGGCAGCAGGAGAATTTAAAAGCGATATACGTATTCATAAAAATGGCAAACAGGGAGATTTGAAACGGATTTTTGGAGTCATGGGTCTCTGCGTAAGAAAAGGGGATGAGATTACGGTGACTGCCGAAGGCGAGGATGAGACGGAAGCGATAGAGAGGATAGAAACACTGTTTAAAGAGAATTTGTAAAATGTTTGAAAAAAGGACTATTTTTTGAAATAGTCCTTCTTTTGTGTATAAATGACAAAAAAATGATGGTATTTACTTTATTTGTGTGCAAAAATATGATAGAATAGCTTCATATCATGAAGGAGGAAAAAGATATGAGAAAAAAGATTGTATGGCTTTTAGCCAGTGTGATGCTTTTATCGGCAGTAGCATTAGGGGGCTGCGGTAAAAAAGAAGTGACGGCAGAAAGCCTTGTAAAAGAAGCCAATGAAAATATGGAAAAGGTAAAATCCTATGCCGGTGATCTGGATATGCAGATGTCAATGAATATATCATCAGAAGGCGTTGCAATGGACATGGATATGGGAATGGAAGGTACCTTTGAAGGTACAATGGAACCGGAAATTTTCCATCTGAAAGGCACTATGGATATGTCTCTGTTGGGCTTGTCTATGGATATGGATATGTATAGTCAGGTTGAAGGTGACAAAGCGATTTCTTATATCGGTGTTATGAACGAGTGGATGAAGAGCGAGACAGCAGTTGATGAGAGCAGCATGCAGGATATGTATACTGTGGCTGGAGACGGCAAAGATATGACATTGGCGAAAGAAACTGAAAAAATTGACGACCGGGAAGTTTATGTGCTTACGTCAACGATTACCGGAGAAGAATTCGAACAGATTATGGGCTTAATGGACTCCATGTCTTCGGGTGTCGGCGATATGGATTGGTCTACAATGCAGGCGAATGTGACAATGAAGATTTACAAGGATACGGTACTTCCGGCCTCTGTAAGTATTGAGATGTCCGACAGCGGCGAAGGCATTGAATCTGAAGGCGTTGTTGTTAAATTTAACAGCATTTCTGTCGTTATGAATTATTCAGATTTCGATACTATTGACAGCATTACAATTCCTGATGAAGCATTGGCAGCACCATCGGTTGACAGCGAAAATCTCCTTGGTGAAGAAGAATCTATTCTGGAATCTGAAATTGCGGAAACAGAAACCGAAGCTCAGTAAAAATTTCAGAAATGTAAAATGAATTTGAAACGGGGACAGTGAAAACTGTCCCTATTTTCATAATATCGTGATATAATAGGAAGGAAATGTAAAAGAATAGGAAGTGCAGTACATATGTCATCTGGACAGGTGGATTTCAGCGGCGAAAATGTCCGCCGCAATGTGTTAGCGGTAGCCGCCCCGATGTTGGTGGCTCAGATTGTTAATTTACTTTACAATATTGTAGACCGGATTTATATTGGGAAGATTCCCGGCGAGGGCATGATCGCTCTGGCGGGTCTCGGGCTGTGTTTTCCGGTCATTACGATGGTCACTGCTTTTGCCAATCTGTTTGGGCTCGGCGGTGCGCCCCTGTGTTCCATTGCCCGGGGAAAGAAAGATACGGAAGGTGCCCGGAAGGTTATGAACAACGCCTTCTTTATGCTCATTCTGACCGGTATATGTATTACTATTTTTGGAATTGTTTTTCATAAACCGATTCTTTATCTTTTTGGTGCCAGTGATGCGACTTATCCGTATGCGGCCGGGTATATGATTATTTATCTTTTGGGAACGGTCTTTGTCATGATTTCCCTTGGAATGAATCCGTATATCAATAGTCAGGGATTTGCGAAAATAGGTATGCAGACAGTAACACTGGGTGCTGTGAGCAATCTCATTCTGGATCCGATATTTATTTTTGCATTCCATCTCGGTGTACAGGGAGCAGCCATTGCGACCATTATTTCACAGCTTTTTTCAGCTATATGGGTATTAAAGTTTTTAACCGGGAAAAAGGCGGAATTGACACTGAATCTCCGGGGATTCCGGCCGGATTGGGCCTGCATTTTTGAAATTGCCAAATTGGGAACATCTACTTTTGTCATGTCCTTTACTAATGGATTGGTACAGGTGGTGTGTAACGCTATGCTTTCGGTTTATGGCGGCGACCTTTATATCAGCGTTATGACGGTTATCAATTCGATTCGGGAAATTGCCCAGACTCCGGTCATGGCCGTGGCGGATGGTTCTTCACCGATCATCAGCTATAACTATGGCGCGCAGAAATATGATCTGATGAAAAAAGCGATTCGTTTTATGACCCAGATTTGTTTTGCCTATTCATTCATTATATGGGTGCTGATTTCTGCTTTTCCTGAATTGTTTATCCGGATTTTTAACCAGGAAGCCGAATTGATCACAGCGGCTGTACCGTCCCTGCATATTTACTTTTTTGGTTTCTTTATGATGGCTTTCCAGTTTACAGGCCAATGCGTTTTTAAGGCGTTAAATAAGGCGCCACAGGCGGTATTTTTCTCCATACTGAGAAAAGCCATTATTGTGGCACCGCTGACTGTCATCCTGCCGCGAATTGGCGGTCTGGGCGTGGCTGGTGTATTTATGGCTGAACCGATTTCAAACTTTATCGGTGGTCTGGCCTGCTATATTACCATGCAGTGTACGGTGCTTCGGAAGCTATAGATATTTATTTTTGGCTCAGAGTGCTGTTGTGATATTCCGTTGAAAAGGTCACATCTTTTCCAAAATATTCTGGCGGCTGGAAACTTTCCGCTTCTTCCATCGTCGGAAATTCCACTTCGGCCAGAATCAAACCTTCAAACTTTCCGTGAAACACATCGATTTCTATGGTCAGATGGTCACCGAGAGGAATTTTATACCGTGTTTTTGTCAGCACATTCCCGTCGGCTTTTTCGAGCAGATGGGCATAAGCTTCTGCATTCAGCGGCAGATTATATTCCTCCCGGGCCATCAGCCCCTTTGACTTATATGTCAGATAATAATTCTCATCCTGCCGGCGGATTCGGACCACCGGTTCTGTATTCAAATAGGCCTGTTCAATCTCGTGACTTGGATAGGCTGTCACATCAAACGGCAATTCATCAATTAAATACTTTCTTTCAATTTCCATAAATTATTTTCCTTTCAATATTTCATCTTGATTTTGACAATTTTAATGATAAAAAAGTTTTCGATTTGGCATGAGTTTCCGGCGTTCCAACGAAAACACGTCGATTTTGACGGTTTTTCTGCGCCGCTTATCGGCGGACAGAAATCAAAACTCGCCAAGGGCGAGGACCGTTGATTTCTGTCTGCGCTATGCTCGCAAAACCGTCCAAATCATCCTACCGTTTTCTTGTGGAATCGCCGAACCCATTGCCAAAACCGAAAAAATCTTTTCTATTATTCAAGTTTGCCAAAGAACAGAGAAGTTTTTTGCAAAATAGCCAAAGGTGTTTGTAATATTTTGTGTTTCATAGTTCCCCATAAATCCCATTGAAGCAAAATGTGTTTTCAGATTTCGCAGAATTGCCAGAGGATGTTTTTCATAATAAGGTGCCAATGTGCCGCAAGTGTTTGAAACCTGTCCGGTAGGTTTTTGTGAACATATTAAGAGTGTTAGTGTTCATCAGGCTGCCGGGCAGGTTGAGTTTTTGCGGCGATTGGCTTATAAGCTTTTATGAAAAACATACCGGCAATTCCGAAAGCTGTAAATGTTTTGCGCAATGTGGATTTATGCGGAATTATGATTTTGAAAAATATTATAAATATCCTTTGCTTTCAGTATATCCAAACCACCTAGAAATTTCCATCATAAAATTTTGAAGTCGGCAGATAATAGTATCAGAATAAGTCAGAGATACTTATTCAAAATCATTTGGAGGTGAAAGATATGTCTAATTCAACAGGAACAGGATCTAACGGAAGCCGTATGGAAGTGCCACAGGCAAAGGATGCTATGGATAAATTCAAAATGGAAGTAGCAGGCGAACTCGGCGTAAATCTGAAGAGCGGTTACAACGGCGATTTAACATCTGCTGAGGCAGGTTCTATCGGCGGTGAAATGGTTCGTCAGATGATCCGCAGACAGGAAGAACAGATGTCTGGCCAGAAATAATTTTTTAGTTGGAATCCAGGGTTAGGT
>CATYEA010000184.1 GCA_958405355.1 uncultured Lachnospiraceae bacterium | reverse complement strand
CGGAAAATATGAGGAGATAACTGGATATATTGATAATAATCGTAAAAGTATCATGAATTACCCGGTCCAGCAGACTTGCGGAAGATGGCGGCTGGACAGAGGCACTGTATGTATTTATTTTACGATATAATGATGTATGCTGAGCAGTCTGGGCGCGAGCAGTTTTTTTATTTCGGGCATACCGTTTTCCAAATGTTCCGAACAAAAGTCCCGTCACCAGATTTCCGGCAATGATGGCTGCATACATTCGAATGCCGAGAGACGGATCTTCCAGACAGTGAAGGCCCACAAAGCTGATCATATAAGCGGGGCTCGGATTATTGCAGATCAAAAGCACAGACTGAGTGGTCAGGGATTTTTCGGCTGCATCGTCGTAGTCAGCAGCAACCTTCGCTCCAAGAGGATAACCCGAAAGAAAGCCGATAAAAATAGGCATAAAACGATATTTGTTATTATGAATCACCAAATATTTAAAAAGGGTCGTCAGAAGAATAAAAGGATATAGGGCTGGAAGGACCTGACCTGTTATAAGGGTCAGGCCATTTTTGATGCCGGAACCGGAAATTTCCGGAAAACAGAGACACAATAAAAAAACAAGAAGACATAGGGCCATAAACAATACCATTTTTTGTTATAGCCTATGTCTCCGGATATCAGATTATGATAATTCCCTGATTAAATTCGTTTTTCATTGCACATTCATATTTCATCTGAAGGGCTGTGCGGTAATAGTCGGCAGCACGAATATCTGCATTGATCAATTGCAGACCGTTGCCATGGAGATTTTTTTGATAGTCCGCCATTTTTCCAATGAGAGGAATGGAGGACTGTTTTTTTATACAGTTTAAAAGGGGAGCTGCATTTCTTTGAAACCCTAAAATACGTGCGTAGTAAGCATAACCGTCGCATTTTGCCTGACGCAGAATATCTTTATCTTGTTCCAGCAAAATGTGAGAAACACAGCGGCTGAGCCGGCTGTGAGTATAAGCCTTGTTTTTAGTATCCATGAGAAAACTGCTCAGATTTCTGTAATGTTCAAAACATCGTGTCATCCGATTGGATAGTTCTTCGGTCATATCCGGATAATCCGTCAGATGTTCTGAAGAACGAAGGAAAGCGTCGGCAAACATGGCAGAAAAATCATCCAGGACCATCGGAAATTCTTTTCCGAAGCTTTCTGTCATCATCTGGCGGATTTCTTCCGGAATACCCGTCCATGTATTTTCCTGAGATTGACGAATGGCCGTGGCGGAAGAAAAGACTTCGTCGGCCTTAGTGCTGTGGTAGCCTTCACCCTTTCTTTGAATAAGCACCGGACGGATATTCGAATTCGTTCGTTTCAATGCAACCATATATTCCAGAGCCAGAATATTATTCGGCATGGATAAAAGCTTTGGATTTTCAATAAAACCGTTCAGAGCAGCGGCTCTGGCGGCCGGATAGGAGAGACCTGTTTTCAGGGAACGTGCAAGTTTCTGTTTAAATTCCTCCGGTTCGTTGACCAGAAGGGCGGAGGCTCTTTCAAGCTGTTTTTGGTGGATGCTTTCATTTCCTTCAATTTCACATCCAAAGCAAAGGACATCCACACAATTCAGGGCGTTCAAATGAGCAACAGCTCCTTCAGCAAAAAGAGAAGCGCTGCCTGTGGCATAATATACCGGCAGTTCGATGACCAGATCAGCGCCGCCCATCAGTGCCGCCCGGGTACGCAGATATTTTGACATCCAGGCCGGCTCGCCCCTCTGGGTAAAATTTCCGCTCATAATGATTAAAATATAATCTAAATTTTGTTCCCGGCGAAATTTTTCAATTTGATATTTATGTCCGTTATGAAATGGATTATATTCGGCAATGATAGCTCCGATATTCATAGTATCCTCCCAATTAATTAATAATTGTATTATAACGCTTATTTAAGGAATATGCTCAGAAAAAAATACAAAAATTCAAAATAATAACCAACAAAATCACTTGTTTTGCACTTTTAACTAGTATATAATAATAATGATTGAAGAAAAAATAAATATTTTTAAATATGAAAGGGGTACTCATCATGGGATTTATTGATGGAATCAAAGCGCGTGCAAAAGGAGACATTAAAACAATTGTCCTTCCAGAGTCTTATGACATGCGTGTCATTGAAGCAGCAAGCAAGATTGAAAAAGAAGGTGTAGCCAAAGTTATTTTGATTGGTGATCCGGAAGATATCGCAAAATCTGCAGCAAGCTATGATTTATCAGGGGTTGAAATTGTAAATCCGGAAACATTCGCAGGACTGGATGATTTTATCGTTCATTTCTATGAACTCCGTAAAAGAAAAGGTATGACATTAAATGATGCAAGACGTATTCTTACATCCAACTTCTTATTCTTTGGTGTTATGATGGTTAAAATGGGTTATGCTGACGGTATGGTTGGCGGCTGTACAACACCTACAGCAAACCTTCTGCGTCCATCTCTGCAGATTCTTAAAACTGCTCCAGACAGCAAACTGGTATCCGCATTCTTTGTATTGGATGTTCCAAACTGTGAATTCGGTGCTGACGGTGTGTTCATCTTCTCCGATGCTGGTCTGAACCAGAATCCAAATTCCGAAGAATTGGCACATATCGCTTATGATTCTGCAAAAACATTTGAAACATTGATTGGCAAAAAACCAATCACAGCTATGCTTTCCCATTCCACAATGGGTAGTGCAAGCCATCCGGATGTAGATAAAGTTCAGAACGCTGTTGAATTTGCTCATCAGGAATATCCAGACCTTCTGGTTGATGGTGAATTCCAGCTCGACGCTGCGATCGTTCCAGAAGTAGGACAGCAGAAAGCTCCTGGCAACGAAATTGCCGGACATGCTAACGTCCTTATCTTCCCTGACCTGGATGCAGGTAACATTGGTTACAAACTGGTTCAGAGACTTGCAAAAGCAGAAGCTTACGGACCAATCACACAGGGTCTTGCAGGTCCTGTTAACGACTTGTCCCGTGGCTGCTCTGCAGACGATATCGTTGGTGTTGTAGCAATCACAGCTGTACAGGCTCAGATGGCAAAATAATTTATTTAAAATCACAGAAGGACCGGCAGAAAACTGCCGGTCCTTTTTCAACCGTGCGTCAAGTAAAAATACTTTACATTACTTAAAAATAATTATTGACAAAATATTCTGACCTATGTATAATGACTGAGGTATGGAGTTAGGAGACGTCTATGTTTATTAATATTTCAGAGCTTATTTCTACACCATTAAAAACTGAAACTTTTAGTGTTCCTGTGGATATGGAAGTTTATGAATGGCAGGGTGAGCATTTCCCTTTTCGTGAGAAAAGCGAACTCGTTCTTAACTTATCCAATGCGGGAGTCCGGAAGGTTCATCTGGAAGGCCATTGGGAGGGAAGCCTTGGTATCCCATGTGACCGATGTCTGAAAGAAGTCCTTGTTCCGTTTCATGTTGAACTGGATGAGACGATTGATCTATCGTCGGAACGTCAGGAGGATTTTGCGGATGACAGCTATGTGGAAGAAAACAGCATTGATACAGACGCTCTGATCAATCATGAAATTTTAATTCGCTTTCCGATGAAGGTATTATGCCGTGAAGATTGTAAAGGCATATGTCTGAAGTGTGGAAAGGATTTAAACCATGGAGAGTGCGGCTGCGACAGGGTTTCATTAGATCCCCGGATGGCTGCCATTCAGGATATTTTTAAGAATTTTAAGGAGGTGTGATCCATGTCCATTTGTCCAAAGAATAAATCATCCAAAGCAAGAAGAGACAGCCGTAGAGCTAATTGGAAGATGAGTGCTCCAGCTTTAGTTAAATGCAGTCATTGCGGCGAACTTATGATGCCTCATAGAGTATGCAAAGCTTGTGGATATTACGATAAAAAATCTATCGTTGAAGTTCAGTAATTCATTTAAAGAAATTCATGGAAGGCGGGAATAAAATTCCTGCCTTTCTTTTTTCTTTGAATTCAATAAAAAGAGGTTGATTTAATGTATATTATCTAGTATATTTATAGATGATTACAGACATTGTAATTGGAGGCACAAAATATGGAAGAATTAGTAACTGTCGCACTGGATGCCATGGGTGGTGATAACTCACCTTCTGAGATTGTCAAAGGCGGAGTGGACGCAGTGAATGCCAGTAAAGATGTCAGGGTTTTGATGGTCGGTGATGAAAAAAAGATTCAGGAAGAGTTGGCCAAATATACCTATGACAAAGAACGGATTGAAATTGTTCCGACAACAGAAGTCATCAGTAATAATGAATCGCCGGTACACGCGATTCGGAATAAAACGGATTCTTCGATTGTTCGCTGTCAGCGATTGGTGAAAAGCGGAGAAGCCGATGCTATGGTGTCGGCTGGTTCTACCGGAGCAGTTCTTGCCGGAGGTCAGTTGATCGTCGGCCGTATTAAAGGTGTTCAAAGGCCGCCCCTTGCGCCACTGATTCCAACAGCAAAGGGATTTTCACTGCTGATCGACTGTGGTGCCAATGTGGATGCCCGGGCTTCCCATCTTTTGCAGTTTGCTCAGATTGGTTCTATTTATATGGAACACATTATGGGGGTTAAGGATC
>CATYEA010000183.1 GCA_958405355.1 uncultured Lachnospiraceae bacterium | reverse complement strand
CCCCGGTGCGGTATATTCCTGTAGACATCGAAGAGTTCAGTGATAATAAATTAAAGCATCTGGAGAAAATGAAACAGTTTTTACAGGAACAGCTTCCTGTGCGGACAGAAGCTATGGAGGGCTATGTTACAATTCAGGGAGATACACATATATCGGATAAAATCCGACATATGCTGGAGCATGCGGTGTATCGGGTATATTTCTCGGGAGAGACCCGGGTGGTGGATATGTATCGGGAAATCCTTGAAAGGCGGGCTGATGAGGGCCTGAAAGTGGTCATCATTACGAATCCTCCCTATGAACTTTCAAACGCCAGGATTTACCTGGCGGACAGAAAACCAGGACAGGTCGGTGTGATCGTGGATTCAGCCACGGTGCTGACAGGGGATGTGGGCAACGGCGAACAGTCTGCTTGTCTGTATTCGGGCAAAAAGAATCTGGTGGATTTGTTTAAAGACTCATTGAGTAATGAAATAAAAATTATTGAATTAACAGGAAGGAATGAATCAAAATGAAAAAAGTCCCTTTTGTGACAAAAGAGCAGTTGGAGGAAATGGTAAAACAATATCCGACACCATTTCATTTGTATGATGAGAAAGGTATCCGTGAAAATGCACGTAAAGTGAATGCGGCCTTTTCATGGAATAAGGGATTTAAAGAATATTTTGCAGTAAAGGCAACGCCAAATCCATATATTTTAAAGATATTAAAAGAGGAAGGCTGTGGTACAGACTGTTCTTCCCTGACAGAACTTATGATGTCTGATGCCTGTGATTTTAGTGGACACGAGATCATGTTTTCTTCCAATGCCACCCCGCCGGAAGATTTTGAGATGGCGGCAAAGCTCGGCGCTATTATTAACTTGGATGATTTTACACATATTGATTTTGTGGAAAAAGTTCTCGGCAAGCTTCCGGAAACTATGTGCTGCCGTTTGAATACCGGAGGAAATTTTGAATTGAGCAACGGTATTATGGATACACCAGGAGAAGCAAAATACGGCTTTACACGGGAACAGTTGACCGAAGGTTATAAAAAAATGCTGGATAAGGGTGTTAAGCATTTTGGTTTACATGCCTTTCTGGCAAGCAACACAAAGACAAATGAATATTATCCGGCATTGGCGCGGATTCTCTTTAAAACCGCAGTGGAATTAAAGGAAGAGACCGGAGCATCTATTGAGTTTATTAATCTGTCCGGCGGTGTCGGTATTCCATATCATCCGGATGAACAGTCCAATGACATTATGGCTATTGGCGAAGGTGTGCGTCAGGCTTTTGAAGAAATTCTTGTACCGGCCGGCCTTGGAAATGTGGCGATTTTTACAGAAATGGGACGTTTTATGCTGGCGCCTTACGGACATTTAATTGCAAGAGCGATTCATGAAAAACATATTTACAAAGAATATATCGGTCTGGATGCCTGTGCCTGCAATCTGATGCGTCCGGCCATGTATGGTTCTTATCATCATATCACAGTGGCTGGCAAAGAAGATGCCCCATGTGATCATGTATATGATGTGACAGGTTCTCTTTGCGAGAATAATGATAAATTTGCCATTGACCGGAAACTGCCGAAGATAGATATCGGTGACCTGATTATTATTCATGACACGGGAGCCCACGGCTTTTCCATGGGTTACAATTATAATGGTAAACTCCGTTCTGCAGAAATCCTTCTGAAAGAGGACGGCGGTACACAGATGATCCGCCGTGCGGAAACTCCGGCAGATTACTTTGCTACCTTTAATTTCAGCCATATTATGGATAAATACTTATAAGAAGAAAGGGCCTTGTTTTTTCAAGGCCCTTTTTTGTGTCAGTGTGTTTGTTTGAGAATTTCGATGAGTTCCGGAATCACTTTATGGAGATCACCGACGAGGCCGTAATGGGCTACATCAAAGATCGAAGCGGCCGGATCGGTATTAATGGCGATGATGGTCTCAGAGTCTTTCATTCCAACGACATGAGGTACAGCTCCGGAGATACCACAGGCAAAATAGATTTTTGGGGTAACAGTTTTTCCTGTTGCACCGACCTGATAATCTCTGGAAATCCAGCCTTCGTCTACAGCACCGCGGGAGGCTGCGATATTTCCGCCAAGAAGCCGGGCAAGTTCGCGAAGTTTATCAAACCCTTCGGCGCTGCCGACACCCCGACCTCCGGCGACAAGAATGGAAGCCTCTTCAATATTGGAATCTGCCAGACCGGCGTCTTCAATGAATTTCACAAGGCGGGCTTTGACCGTACTATCATCGGATGAAAGATTCAATGTCCGTGCATTGGCCTGAATATCCGGAGCATCATCCTTCAGAGGGAAGATTCCCATGGAGAAGGTTCCGATCTGTGGTGTTGTATCCAGGGAAACGGAGGCATAAAGTTTGCCGTCAAAAGCCGGACGTATAAACAGTAAATCCGCATCTGATGCACGATACATGACATTGGTACAATCCGAAGCAATTCCCAGGTTCATTACGGCGCTGAGACCGGCGCTGACTTCCCGGCCCAGAGGTGTAGAACCAAAAAGTAATGCAGAAGGGCCTGCTTCTTCAATGGCCGTTTTTAATGCATTGATAATCGTTTCCGGAGAATGGTTTGCCGCATCCGGACAAATAACAGGAATTGCATGAGAGCCTGCCTCGGATGCTAATTCTTTCGCTTTAGCCAGTAATTCAAGGCTGACAAGTTTTGGTTCATTTTCTGACATTTCTATAAATACCCATATATCATTAAATTTTCCCATGATAAATCCTCCTATATTAAATGTCTCTCAAAGAGAATGTCTGCGAGTTTTCTTGCGGATTCTTTTTCGGTCGAGCCCGTAATCTTCATGCCAACTTCCTGTCTGGATGCAGGGAAGAGGGCTTCGATGTGGGATGGCGAATGGATATCCTCTGCCGAAATATGTAAATCTTCATTGGACAATACAGAAATTACCGCTTTTTTCGCAGCCATTTTTCCTTTAAGCGTCACTGGTGCCAGTTCGTTCACATCTTCAGTTACAGAACATATGAGAGGAAAATCAGCCTGCCAAACATCGTAACCATTGCCGGCTTTCTGATGAATTGTAAGTCCTTTATCTTCTATATCTATCTGACACGCATTGTTCAGCAATCCAATACCCAGGAGTGCGGCAAGTTTGGCACCAATCTGTCCGGTGGATCCGTCTAAAGATGCCTGACCGCAGAAGATACAGTCGGCATCACCGAGATGTTTTATGGCAGCGGCAAGAACTTTTGCTGTGACAAGCGTATCCGCTCCGGAAAAAGCATCGTCTGTGATGCGGACCAGACGGTCAGCACCCATGCCGGCCGCTTCACGAAGCTGTGTTTCACAGCCCTCATTACCCATGGATAAAACAGTGACTGTACCGCCAAGACTTTTTTTCAGGGCGACGGCTGCCGAGATTGCATGAGCATCTACAGGGTTCATCATGGTTCCTACAGATGAACGGTCTACGGTAAAGGTCTGATGATTAATCTTTATATCTGAGATAACAGGAACTTGTTTCATTAAAACATAAATATTCATTTTAATTCTCCTTTAATTTAAAATAGTAATTATTATCAATATTATAATATACTTTTATAAAAGAATCAATTGAAAAATACAAATAAGGGTGATAGAATGTAACGCGATATTCTATTTTTACTAAAGGAGATTGACAGCTATGGATAAAATGACCCGTAATTCCTATTTATTTAAAATGTCTGTTCCTATTTTTGTAGAATTGCTTTTGCAGCTGCTTGTGGGAAATATTGACCAGATCATGGTCAGCCATTATTCCCAGGCATCGGTGGCGGCCATTGTCAATGGGAATCAGATCATGAATATTATTATTATCACAATGAACATGCTTTGCATGGCCACGACGGTTGTGCTGACCCAGTGTCTTGGTGCGGAGGATGCTTATAAAAGTAATCAGCTCTGCGTATTGTCTATGCTGGTCATTGGTACGGTCAGCCTGATTTCTACCTTCGTGGCTTTAGTTTTAAATCGTCCGATTTTTCAGCTCATGAATATTGATTCGGCCATACTCCATGAAACCTGTTTATATTTGATGATCGTCGGCGGATTTTCTCTGGTACAGGGTCTGTATTTGAATTTTGCAGCGATTTTGCGCAGTCACACCCGGCTAAAAGAAGTTATGACCGTGTCTATTTTAATGAATGTTTTAAATATTATTGGAAATGCAATTCTGATCAATGGACTTTTGGGATTTCCAAGACTTGGTATCGTTGGTGCGGCCATATCGACGGTAATCAGTAAAATGATAGGGCTCCTGTGTATCTATATTGTTTTTCGGAAATGTACAAATATTGAATTGAAGTTGAAATATCTGAAGCAGGGCAGTAAAGAAACGTTATTTAAGCTTTTGAAAATAGGTATTCCATCAGGGGCGGAAAATTTTTCCTATAATCTGTCACAAATCTGCATTTTGAGCGTCATTAATCCTTACGGTGCCGCAGTGACAGCAACGAAAGGTTATTGCAGCCTTCTGGCCAATTTTGCCTATGTTTATGCCATTGCCATTTCGGAGGCGGTCCAGATTGTCATCGGATATCTGCTGGGACGCGGTCAGATTGAAGAAGTGGAGAAAAAAGTGTGGTG
>CATYEA010000182.1 GCA_958405355.1 uncultured Lachnospiraceae bacterium | reverse complement strand
GCATTCAATATGCCTCTGATGCAGTTTTGTGTCTATGGAAGTATGCTGTTTATTTCCTGGTTCGGCGCCCGGATGATCGTGGCTTCCGGCAACGACGCTGCTGTGGGCTTAAGTACCGGTGAACTTATGAGTCTCTTCGTATATCTGATGCAGATACTCATGAGCCTCATGATGCTCTCCATGGTATTTGTTATGATCACCATGTCCAAAGCTTCCGCAGAGCGTATCGTAGAAATTATGGAAGAAACATCCGATATTACTTCTCCGGAACAGCCGGTGATGACCATTGCTGACGGCTCCATCGATTTTGAAAATGTAAGTTTCAGTTATTCTAAAAATCCGGATAAACTCTGCCTGAAAAATATCGATCTGCATATCTCTTCCGGCGAAACTGTGGGTATTATCGGTGGAACAGGCTCCGGTAAATCAAGCCTTGTTCAGCTTATTCCCCGTCTGTATGATGCCACTATCGGAAATATTCAAGTCGGCGGCATCAATGTCCGGAATTATGACCTGGAAGTTCTCCGTGACAACGTAGCCATGGTCCTCCAGAAAAATGTCCTGTTTTCAGGAACGATCAAAGAAAATCTTCGCTGGGGAAATGCGGAAGCCACCGATGAAGAACTGGTTCATGCCTGCAGGCTGGCCCAGGCCGATGACTTTATCCAGACCTTCCCTGATGGCTATGACACATATATTGAGCAGGGCGGAAGCAATGTTTCCGGCGGTCAGAAACAACGTCTCTGTATTGCCCGGGCTCTGCTTAAAAAACCGAAAATACTTATCATGGACGATTCCACCAGTGCAGTGGACACAAAGACCGATGCCTTGATTCAACGGGCTTTCCTGACTGAAATTCCGGAAACAACAAAAATTATTATTGCCCAGCGAATCTCTTCTGTAGAACATGCCGATAAAATCATTGTCATGGATGACGGAGAAATCAATGCCATCGGAAAACATGAAGAACTGCTGGCATCCAACCCAATTTATCAGGAAGTTTACGCATCACAGGTGAAAGGAGGAGATGACAATGAATAAACATAAACGACCGAAAGTATCTTCAAACACAGTAAAACGTCTGCTCTCCTATATTTTTCATTATAAGCTGCGTTTTTTCTTTGTACTCGTATGTATATTAGTCAGTGCTCTGACCAGCGTCGCTTCATCCTTGTATCTGCAGACATTGATTGACAGTTACATTACACCGTTGCTTTTAGAAGCAAACCCGGTATTTGATGCTCTCTTAAGGTCCATCCTTACCATGGCCTGTATTTATGCCGTCGGAATTGTCTGCACATTCCTCTACAACCGAATCATGGTATCGATTGCTCAGGGTGTTTTAAAGGAAATCCGTGACACCATGTTTTCTCATATGCAGACACTGCCGATCCGCTATTTTGACACCCACACCCATGGTGATATCATGAGCCATTACACCAACGATACGGACACACTGCGCCAGATGATTTCTCAGAGTATTCCTCAGATGTTTTCATCTCTGATCACAGTTATTTCCGTCTTCTGTGCCATGTTATCCGTCAATGTATGGCTGACTCTGGTCATCGTTGTCTGTATTACCTTTATTTTAAATATTACCAAATTTGTGGCCGGACGAAGCAGCACTTATTTCATACGACAGCAGGCTTCCATCGGTGATGTCAACGGCTATATTGAAGAAATGATCAACGGTCAGAAGGTTATCAAAGTCTTCTGCCATGAAGAGGCTGCAAAAGACATTTTCAATGAAAAAAATGCCAATCTCTGTGAAGATGCAACGGCTGCCAACATGTTTGCCAATGTTCTCATGCCGATCATGAATAATCTTGGACACCTCCAATATGTTCTTGTCGCTATCATCGGCGGTGCGCTGGCTTTAAACGGCGTCAGCGGTCTGACACTTGGTGCCATCGCCTCCTTCCTTCAGTTGACTAAATCCTTTAACGGACCGATCAGCCAGATTTCCCAGCAGTTAAATGCGGTCATCATGGCCCTGGCCGGAGCTGAACGTATTTTCAAATTGATGGACGAAGTTTCTGAAGACGATGACGGTGAAGTCACTCTCGTCAATGTACGATATAAAAACGGTGAGTTGGAGGAAGTTGAACACCGTACCGAGCTGTGGGCATGGAAAGTACCAAATAGCGATGGAACTTTCCGCTATGAAGAATTGAAAGGGGAAGTCCGTTTCTACGATGTGGACTTTGGATATACCGAAGAAAAAATTGTTCTTCATAATATTACCCTCTATGCGGAACCGGGTCAGAAAGTGGCCTTTGTCGGTGCTACCGGTGCCGGTAAAACAACCATCACCAATCTGATCAACCGGTTTTACGATATTGCCGACGGTAAAATCCGTTATGACGGCATTAACATTAATAAGATTAAAAAGGCCGATCTCCGCCGTTCCCTCGGCATCGTTTTACAGGATGTCAACCTCTTTACCGGAACGGTCATGGAAAATATCCGTTACGGCAATCTTGAAGCTACGGATGAAGAATGTATCGCCGCAGCCAAACTGGCCAACGCAGACAGCTTTATCCGCCGTCTGCCTCAGGGTTATGATACCGTTCTTTCCGGTGACGGCTCCGGTCTTTCCCAGGGCCAGCGTCAGTTGATTTCCATTGCCCGGGCGGCTGTAGCCGATCCTCCGGTCATGATTCTCGATGAGGCAACATCCTCCATCGATACCCGAACCGAGGCTATCGTCCAGAAGGGTATGGACCGACTCATGCTCGGCCGGACCGTATTTGTCATCGCCCACCGGCTCTCCACCGTCCAGAACTCGGATGTCATCATGGTTCTGGAACAGGGAAATATCATCGAGCGGGGACCGCACGACGACCTGATTGCCCAGAAAGGCAAATACTATCAGCTCTATACTGGAGCTTTTGAACTCGAATAACTTTTTACAGAATTGAAAAACCTCCGGTGAAGCTTCAATCGCTTCCCGGAGGTAGTTTTTTTATTCTTTACATCTGATACAACGTCACCATCAACGGCATAGTCAAAATACAAAACAAGGTAGTAACCACATTAATGGCGCTGGCATAATCCGCATGCCATAGACCTGAGCCATCTGTGTGACGGTAGACGCTGAAGGAGTTGTCATAGCTAAAAGGGTTATCATAAGAATTGTTGCGCCTTCCGGAACCAATCCGGTAATACCGCTGAATTTTAAAAATGCAACGCCTATGAGCGGATAAATAATAAGGCGCAGCACACTGATAAACCACAGCCGATGATAAGACAAGAGCTTCTTAAAATCCATGCTTCCAATAATCATTCCTGTGACGATCATGGCCGCCGGTCCGATCATCGCTCCCACCGAATCCATGGCATCCAGCACCGGACCCGGAAGCATCACCTTCAAAACAAAGCACAGAACGCCGGAAAAAACAGCCAGGATATTGATATTCATGAAAATTTTTCGGAAATCCATGCCTTTTTCTTCGCAAATCATCATGCGCCCATGACTCCAAAGCAAGATTGTCTGAACGGATAAATATCCCGTAGAATAAATGACCCATTCCTTACCGAAAATCGCCGTGACTATGGGAATGATCAGATTTCCCGAATTCGAATAAATCATCGAAGTCTTCTCAACCACATCTAATCCCAGCGGCTTTTCCAGCACCTTTGTCATCAGAATCATCAGAATATGTAAAATAAGAGCCGCTGCCGCAGCCAATATAAGGCCTTGTAGGATTTGAGGTGTATACTCGATCTGAAAAGCCGAAAATATAGCGCAAGGAGTGATAAGGTACAAAGATATAATGGAAATACTCTTACTGTCTTCCACCCGGATCACCTTGGCCCTGACCAGAATGGCGCCCATGACCATCATCAAAAACAGAGATAATATCTTTTTTGCCAGTATAAATCCAATCATACACGCCGTGCCTTTATTCGAATCCGAACATAATCCACAAACCATTTTCCATTATGATAAAGCACCGGCCTCAACATATCCACCGTCTCATGGATTATGGCATCCTGTGTTTCTGTATCCATATTTTCAAAGGGCTTTTTCACAAACATGCGAATCCAGTCTTCCAGACCATTTTCTGTCTGCTGCTCCGTCGGCCGATCAAAAAGAACGGCATATTCCACCCTTAAACCAAACTTTTCCAAAATCGGTGAATATTCGCCAATGGATGGAAAATAAAAGGTTCTTGGATAAACCAGGCCGCGTTTTGCAAAGTTTTTCTCCAATATGGAGTGTATCGCTTCCGCACAGCCCTTCCCACCAAATTCACACACCAACTGTCCACCCGATTTTAACTGACTGGAAATATGTTCAATCATCTGCTCCTGTTTATCGCTATCAATCCAGTGGAAAACCGCATTGGAAAAGATAACATCCGCCTTGTCGGACAACTCAAATTCCAGAGCATCCGCCACTTTAAAATCCAGCTCCGGATGAAGGCTTTTTGCCGTCCCGATCATGTCTGCCGACGCATCCACTCCCAGGACCCGAAAATTCCTTTCTGCCAGCTTTTCCGTCAATGCGCCGTTACCGCAGCCTAAATCTACCGCCAAGCTTCCAGCTTTGGCATCAATCAATTCCAGAACATCTTCCCCGTATTTATGGACAAAAGAAAAATTATCCGTGTAACCCTTCGCATCCC
>CATYEA010000181.1 GCA_958405355.1 uncultured Lachnospiraceae bacterium | reverse complement strand
GATTTTTACGGAGAGTTACTGACGGATCACCAGAAATCTATTTATGAGGATTTTGTTCTGAATGATTATTCTTTGAGTGAGATCGGAGAGGATCGGAATATCAGCCGTCAGGGAGTTTATGATATTATTAAACGCTGCGACAAGCTTCTGAATGGTTATGAAGAAAAACTTCATCTGGTTCAGAAGTTTTTAATGGCTAAAGAGCAGGTTGCGAAGATTCATGAGCTGGCTGGCGAGATTCTCAAAACAGAAGGTGTTCCTGAAACATCCACCGAATATTTACGGCAGATTGAAAATATTTCCAATGGGATACTGGAAGAGATGTGATTCCTGGAAGCAAGTTGGAAGTGATATAGCCGGAAGGGAGGTTTTCCGTGGCATTTGAAAGTTTATCCGAGAAATTACAGAACGTCTTTAAAAACTTAAGAAATAAAGGGCGTTTGACAGAAGCCGATGTGAAAGCCGCTTTAAAAGAAGTTAAGATGGCGCTGCTGGAAGCAGATGTCAATTTTAAAGTTGTTAAACAGTTCATCAAATCCGTTCAGGAGCGGGCCATTGGTCAGGATGTTTTAAACAGTTTGACTCCCGGACAGATGGTGATAAAGATTGTTAATGAAGAAATGGTTTCCCTGATGGGCAGTGAGACGACGGAAATTCCGTTGAAACCTTCAAATGAGGTAACCATTATTCTTATGGCCGGTCTTCAGGGCGCCGGTAAAACGACCACCTGTGCCAAGATTGCCGGTAAGATGAAACAAAAAGGCCGTAAGCCTCTGCTGGTGGCCTGTGATGTTTACCGTCCGGCGGCGATCAAACAGCTTCAGGTAAACGGTGAAAAACAGGGAGTTCCGGTCTTTGCCATGGGCGAGAACCAGAATCCGGTGAATATCGCCAAGGCGGCTGTGGAACATGCCGCAAAAAACGATTTTAATGTCGTTATTTTGGATACGGCCGGACGACTTCACGTAGATGAAGAAATGATGGCCGAGCTTCAGAATATTAAAGCTGCTTTAGATATTGATGAGACCATTCTTGTGGTTGATGCCATGACCGGTCAGGATGCGGTCAATGTAGCCAAGTCCTTCGATGAAACCGTTGGATTGGACGGCGTTATTCTGACAAAGCTGGATGGCGATACCCGAGGCGGTGCTGCGCTTTCTATTCGTGCGGTCATCGGCAAACCGATTCTTTATGTCGGTATGGGTGAGAAATTATCTGATCTGGAACAGTTTTATCCGGATCGTATGGCTTCAAGAATCCTTGGTATGGGTGATGTCCTCACATTGATTGAAAAAGCAGAAGCCCAGATCGATGCGGACAAAGCTAAAGAGATGACCCGTAAGTTTAAAAAAGCAGAATTTACTTACGAAGATTATCTTGAGAATATGAGCCAGGTGAAAAATATGGGTAATATTCAGGATTTGATTGCCATGATTCCAGGTATGGGAAATCAATTAAAAAATGTGGATCTGAGCGGCAGCGAGGCCCAGATGAAACGGACCGAGTCGATCATTTTATCCATGACCCCGGAAGAACGGGCAAATCCGGATTTGATGAATATGAGCCGCAAAAAGCGAATCGCTGCAGGTGCGGGAGTTTCCATCAACGAAGTTAATGCACTTGTTAAACAGTTCGACATGATGAAAAAGATGATGAAACAATTTTCCGGGCAGCTTTCCGGAAAGAAGCGGAGTAAATTCCGTATGCCATTTGGTTTTTAGAAGATATGATAATCAGGAATAGGATTTCCTTTTTATAGAATACAAAAGTTGATTCAGGAGGTGAAAAAGATGGCAGTAAAAATTCGTTTAAGAAGAATGGGTCAGAAAAAGGCTCCTTTTTATAGAATTATCGTAGCTGATTCCCGTTCTCCAAGAGACGGTCGTTTCATTGAAGAAATTGGTACTTACAATCCAAACGTGGAACCAAGCGAAGTAAAGATCAACGAAGAACTGGCACAGAAATGGTTATCCACAGGTGCTCAGCCAACAGAAGTTGTAAGCAGATTATTCAAAAATGCAGGAATTACAAAATAATTGCTGGTGGAGGTGCGAGGGATGAAAGAATTAGTTGAAGTTATCGCTAAGGCTCTTGTTGACCATCCGGAAGGTGTTGTTGTTACGGAGACTGTTCACCCGAAATCCATTGTTCTGGAACTCAAAGTGGATCCGGAGGACATGGGCAAAGTCATCGGCAAACAGGGACGGATTGCGAGAGCGATTCGTACCGTTGTAAAATCCGCTGCATCAAAGGATGACAAAAAAGTAATTGTTGAAATTCTTCAGTAATTCAACATATAAAAGACCTCAATCCGTTATGGACTGGGGTCTTTTCAGATAAGGAATGAAAGGAAAGTTTATGGAAGAATATTTACGTGTCGGTGTTATTTCAAATACCCACGGTGTCCGTGGTGAAGTAAAGATTTTCCCGACGACTGACGATATCAGCCGTTTTAAAAAATTGAAACAATGTGTTATTGATACCGGTCGGGAGAAAGTATCCGTAGAAGTAGAAAGCTGTAAGTTTTTCAAACAGACACCGATTTTAAAATTCAAATCCATCGATCAGTTAAATGACGTGGAGCGGTACAAAGGAAAAGACTTGCTTGTTCATCGTGAACACGCTGTGAAACTGAAAAAAAATGAGTTCTTTATTGTTGATTTAGTCGGCCTTCATGTCGTAAGCGACGAAGGAATGGAGATTGGCACTCTGACCGATGTGCTTCAGACCGGAGCTAACGATGTTTTTGTCGTAGAAACGGCTGAAGGAGATGAAGTGCTGATTCCATATATTGAACAGTGTGTACCGGAAATTCATCCGGAAACAGGAAAGGTGACTGTACATTTACTTCCGGGACTTCTGGACTTAAACCGAAAGTAAACGGCAAGAGGAGTTAATCATGCGATTTCATGTGATGACGCTTTTTCCTGATATGGTATCCGGAGGACTTCGGACAAGTATTACTGGAAGAGCTATAGAAAATCATATATTTGAACTGAATATTGTCAATATCCGGGATTATTCAAGGGACAAACATAAGCATGTGGACGATTATCCCTATGGCGGCGGCGCTGGCATGGTAATGCAGCCAGGACCGGTATATGACTGTTATCAGGATATTGTTAAAGATATGGATAAAAAGCCGAGGGTCATTTATATGACACCTCAGGGGAAGGTATTCAGTCAGGCCATTGCGGAGGAACTGTCGAAAGAAGAAGAACTTATTTTTCTCTGCGGTCATTATGAGGGGATTGATGAGCGGGTTCTTGAGGAAATCGTCACTGACGAATTGTCCATTGGTGACTATGTTCTGACCGGCGGTGAGCTTCCGGCCATGGTCATGATTGATTCCATTTCCCGGCTGATTCCCGGCGTTTTAAATAATGATGACTCAGCCGAATATGAATCCTTCCAGGATGGGTTATTAGAATATCCCCAGTATACCCGTCCGGAAACTTTTATGGATAAAAAGGTGCCGTCGGTCCTTTTATCCGGCCATCATGGCAATATTGAAAAATGGCGGAGAGAACAGTCATTAAAACGAACCCTGATCCGGAGGCCTGAATTATTGGAAAAGGCCGAACTGTCAAAAGATGACAAAAAAACACTGGAAAAGCTCAGGAAAAATCTTGATTTTTCTGAATGACTGTGATATAGTATTTTGGTATGAAAAAAGACGGTCCTCTGTTACTTAAAAAATATCGTATTAAGAACGTCGAATTTATAAATTTAAGGAGGTTCATTAAGATGAACGACATTATTAAGAATATTGAAGCTGCTCAGTTAAAAGCTGAAGTACCTCAGTTCAACGTAGGTGATACAGTACGTGTATCCGCAAAAGTAAAAGAAGGAAACCGTGAAAGAATCCAGGTTTTCGAAGGAACTGTTATTAAACGCCAGAACGGAAGCAACCGTGAAACATTCACAGTAAGAAAGAATTCCAACGGTATCGGCGTAGAAAAAACATGGCCTTTACATTCTCCAATCGTAGAAAAGATTGAAGTTGTAAGAAGAGGTAAAGTAAGAAGAGCTAAATTATTCTACTTAAGAGACAGAGTAGGTAAGAAAGCAAAAGTTAAAGAATTAGTTAAATAATTCGTTGAAATCTCTGGGACAAGTACTTAGGTAGTTGTCCCATTTTTATAATGCAAAGGAGCAGGCCGTGAAAAAAGTAAAGCGTAAATGGAAGCGCCAGGTCAATAAAATCAAAAAGCTTCGGATTGGTACCCATGCGATGAATCTTGGAATGTTTATCATTGGATGGTTTCTTGTCGTGGGAATTGCTGTCATGTACGTCCGCGGATTCGGTATGAAAACGATCATATCCAATGATTCTATGGCCCCGACTTTTGAGGAAGATGAAATTCTGAAAATTAATCAGTTTATTTATAAAATTACTTCTCCGAAACGAATGGATACGGTGGCCGTAAGAGTCGGTGAAACGAAATCCAATGTATATTATGTTCTTCGTATTGTCGGACTCCCAGGTGAAAAAGTTCAGATTCAGAATGGGAAGATTTACATTGATGGTGAAGAAATTACCTATCCGGTCGGCGAGGAGCCGATTGAGGACGCTGGGATTGCCGGAGAAATTGTTTTTCATCCATGCAAGGGATTCATCAAGGTATCCTGAG
>CATYEA010000180.1 GCA_958405355.1 uncultured Lachnospiraceae bacterium | reverse complement strand
CTGAGGCATACTTTTCCGTATCTTTCTCCAGACGCTGCAAATGTTCCTGACTTTCCTGGATTTTTACCGTATCCAGCTTCCGTGAAATCTCCTCAATATGCTTTGAGGCATGTTCTTTCTCTTTCTGGAAAAAAGCCAATTCCTTTTCTTTGTTCCGGTTGACCGCCGTTACTGTATGATAGGTCCTGACCATATCCGTCTCCAAAGCTTCTTTTTCTTCATAGACCTTTTTTAAAAGCTCCACCCGGCCCGAAAAGCTTTCCAATATTTCGACCTGGCGGTCATAATAATTCATCTCTTCTTTCCGTACTGCCAGTTCTGCCAGCTTATCCTTGATCTGTACAAGGGTATCCGCCATATCCGTATCGGAACTTTCATTCTGCTGGAAAGCCTTTTGAATGATCTCTTCGATCAAAAGGTCCTCAACAATTCTCCGGGTCGTCCGGTAACGATTTTCAAAATAAGTCCGCACATGCCCCTCTGTCTTATTGATTCCCCGAAGAATCTCCCAATGACTTTCATACAGGCCATACCGGCTGATAAACCGTTGGTATTCGCCCTTTCTCTCGAAAATATAAACTTCCAGACCCATATCCCGGCGTCCCAAATCCTTCAAATAAGTTTTAAGGCCCGTATAGGTTACCCGTTCTTTTCCGTCACTCAGCGGGAGATTGACCAGATCATTATCATTGTAGCCCCGATAAAACAATACGTAATTAAAATACTCAATGGCCGCCGTTTCCCGCAGCTCCTCCCGGGCTTTACGGGCACAAAAGCCGGTCAGCATATATTTATAGCCGTCCCGGACAAACCGATCATCCAGCTTCCATTCGATCAGTGAATGAATAGTTTTGCTTCCCTGGTCCGTGCGGAACAATTTTTCAATGGGCTGCTTATCATCCAGCGTACAGTTTGGTATGAGATTTTGAAAAAGCAGAAGCATAAGAACACTCTTGCCGCCGCCGTTGGCCAGATCATAGAGGGCATTTTTGCCGTCAAAACGGAGAATAAAATCATCATAAAACTGGGTTCCAAAATTATATTTCACATTATTGACACGAATCCGATTAATATGAGGCATCTTTATCCCCTCCTGTCACGATGTTGTATAAACGGCCCCTGTTTTCCTCGTAATAATTCTCCGCCAGAGCACGGAAACGGGGTTTGACATAATACTTCCCCTGGGACTCAAAAAACAGATCCTGTGAAATAAGAAAGTTAAAGACAAGCTTGACAAAACCGGTTTTCGAACCCCGGGCCGCTTTCAATGAAGCCATATCTTCATTTGAAGGAATCAGCGGCATGTCTTCCCAGAGAGCGGCCAGCGTCTCAAAACTGTTTTCCTCCACTTCAGTCAATGCCTTATTGTGCAAAGCCTTCATGGCTTGCCGCATGGAACTGTCTGTCTGGGTAATGACTTCTTCACTCCGCACATAATCCGCATAGGAAAAGCTTGCCGAGTCCTGATAAAACAAAAGAATGACATTGTATATAATAAAATAGGCCAGATACAGTTCACGATTTAAGCGCAGACCAATGGCCCGCTTCAATTCATCATTTGTAAAACCGAAAATCCGATTGCCGTCTCCCGCCGTCACATACAAGCTGTTGCCGAATTCATAAAGGCTCAGATTGGATTTTTTCAAAACAGACATGAGAATATCATAGACTTCGCTGTTGTTCCGATAGGCCTCATAAAGTTCCACATGCTGTGAACCGCTGATTTCTTCGCCCACAATGAGCAATGTAAATAGCTCCATCGCTTTATCCAGATTTTGGTGATCCATCACATTCCCTGCCTTTCAAATCGTATATTCGTTAAGTAACTATGCTCCCCGATGGAAATGATATCTTCCGGTAAAAATTCCAGCGTAAACCTTAAATCCTCATATTCCTTGCCTCTGTCCCGAATGACCAGCTCTGCCATCACCTCTTCCAGAAAGGTATCCTGTTTTTCCCGGATCTCCGACAGATCATAACCTTCCTTCTGACTCAGATGGACCAGAAAAGCATAATAATCTCCATTGTGCAGAATCGTATCTGTAAATTTCATCACATAGAGATACTGGAGTTCAGACAATGTCAGGCTCTTGCGCTGGAGCAGCGCATCAAAAAGAATTTTTAAAAGCATCCGGTGATTATGGCGGATACGTTCTTCTTCCAGTTCATCCTCAAAAACATAGACTTCCTCTTCTCCTTCAGAAACAGCCTCCCCGGTTTCCGTCCCTTCCGGACGACAGGATAATAAATCTTCCAGCCGGCCAAGCTGGAATGTTTTTCGGATTTTCAGCCCGAATAAAGGAGCCGTCATGACCTCCAACAGACGAATGTCGTCCCGTTCCATGGCATTTTTAAGTAAATCCGAAAAGTCCATTGTCCGGCGGAATCGGTTACGTTTGGCTTTCAGCATCATTTCGTCCGCCTGAACCTGAAGATTTGTGCATGCCGACAGCAGATTCTCATGACGGTCCATCGCCTTTTTAAGTTCCTGGTTCAAATAGTAAATTTCTTCCATCGCCTGAGACTGGTAATCCTCTTCTCTGGCCCGGAGAAGGGCTTTTTTCACCAACTCCAGATTCGTATCAAATAACTTTTGCTCTTCCTCAAACCATTTCAGACCGCTTTTTGAAAATTCCTCCAAAGCTTCCATGCCCTCGAAAATATTATGACTTAACAGAGTGACAATCTCTCCCTGGCGCAGCATGAGCCGGGTCACTTCACTATTGATACGCCGGATGACATCCACACCGCCGCGGAAATTTCGGGAACGGATCATCTTTTCCAGAAGAAGCTGCTGGATACTGATCTTACTTTCTTCTTTTGTCTCCTTTGTTTCCAGATAAAATTCGATTCCGTCGGAAGAAATGCTGTAGCCGATATCGCCGTCCTGATAACTGCTCTCAATCAGCCGGGTCCTTCCCCGTTTCATACACCGGCCCTTTGGCTCATAATACTCAAAATAAAAAGGACGGCCTTCATTGGTCAGCTTATCAAATATGTACTGAATCAATAACGCAGCTTCTTCTTCATCCTCCTCAAACTGAAAGTCTCTGATAAGAAGTTCCCGAAGAAAGTCTGCATAAGCCTCATAAGTCACCTTCCGGTCATTAAAACTGTTTTCTTCAATAAAAAAACGGAGGACGGCCATGGTGACATACCCCATATCAATCCTTTCATACCGTCCTTCTCTGAACTGATTCAACGAATGATCGCATAACCGAAAAAACGGATAAAATTTTTTCAGATTCATCATCCGTTCTTCATGCTCATTGATGATATCATGGATTAAAATATGAGATTCTGTCCCCATGGTCTCCTCCTCAAATTAACAAATGTATTTCTGAATAATGCCAATCAGCTCTTCCTCCTGAGAAGCATCATACCGGATCAGAAATGATTTTCCCTTAAACTGTCTCGGTTTGATCAAATGCGCCTGAAATCCGCCCTTCGGCAGTTTGTCCACTGCCCGGATATCCTCCCACGGAACATAACCGTAATCATGTACCAAAATGCCATTGGTGAAGATTTTTGTTGGGCTGATCGTCCGTATAGCCAGAAAGATCAACAGACCAACAATGAGAATGACCGCTCCCGATAATACAGAATAATAACTCTCCGGCATATTCGGACTCGGCGCATTTCTCTCCATAAAAAGCCGGATAACGACAACAACGCCGACCGCAAGGATAAAAAGCAAGGTAAGCCATTCTTTAAGCGGCTGTTTCACAGAGAGTAACTTCTCACCATAGGATTTATCCACATGAACCGCCTTCCATATCTGTGTTAAAAAGAAAATCAGAAAACCAACGGCTGCCAGAATAAAAGCACCTCCATGGGCCAATTGATTAATGATGTCATTCATTTGTATTTCTCCTCTCTCTTCTATACTTCCAGCTTCATATCCCCATTGCGGATATAGCCCATCTTTCGCATTCCCTGTGCCACTCCCATGGTAATCACTGCCGGAAGCAGGAAATGGAATATCATAATTTTAATCAAAACCAGCACCGGTGATTCGGTAGCCGTCATCGTCTGATAGGTCATGATCGGTCCTACCAGCCCGGATGTTCCCATACCGGAACCCGTCGCATTATTCACCATATGAAACAGCGGTGAAATGGCAATCGGTCCGAGAATGGCCGATGAAATAATCGGCGGCACCCATATAAGGGGCCTCCGCACAATATTTGGCACCTGGAGCATACTCGTCCCAAGTCCCTGGGATAAAAGTCCGCCAAATCCATTATCCCGATAACTGGTCACAGCAAAACCAACCATCTGACAGCAGCATCCTATGGTTGCTGCCCCGGCAGCCACCCCATTCAGACCAAGAATAATGCCAAGAGCTGCCGAACTGATCGGCAATGTCAATACCATACCCATGACTACAGATACAACAATCCCCATAACGATCGGCTGCTGTTCCGTACCCCAGTTGATAATACCGCCAAGCCAGGCCATAAATCTTGAAATCGGCGGTCCTACAATAATCCCCACAGCGCCGCCGGTCAATATAGTCACGGCCGGTGTGACCAACAGATCGATTTTCGTCCGTCCGGCCACCAGATGGCCAAGTTCAATACCGATATATGCTGCCACAAAGGCTCCCAAAGGCTCGCCCGGTCCCGACAGGACAAGC
>CATYEA010000179.1 GCA_958405355.1 uncultured Lachnospiraceae bacterium | reverse complement strand
TAAGAGGAAAAAAAGTAGTGACAATCGAAGCGGGGAAGAGTATACTTTATAGCTGTAAACTGATAAAGAAAAACCGATGAACGAGAGAAGTAGTTGGAGAAAGATATCCCAGAGAGCTGCGGATGGTGAGAATGCAGTATATTGGAATTCAATGAATGGACTCGTGAGGGCAGATTGAAACAACAGCTGTTGGAGTAGGTACTGACGGGGACCTTGACCGTTACCAGCAGGGAGCATATGTTAGTATGTTAAAGAGCGGGCGCATTGCGTCAATTTGGGTGGTACCGCAGAGGTTTCAGACTTTTGTCCCTTAGAGAAGAGGGATAAGGGTCTTTTTTTATGGAATAAAAAATTTCGTTTTGACACTTGAGGAAGACATAGAAAGAAAGGGGTTAAAAAATATGATACGTCCGGAATGTGAACAGATTTTATCATTGGCGAAGGATTATCCAATCATCCCGGTGTGTAAAGAAATTTATGCAGACATGATGACGCCGATATCGATGTTGATTCGGCTGTCCGCCATTAGTCAGAGGTATTATTTACTTGAAAGTGTGGAAGGCGGGGAGAAATGGGGACGTTACTCCTTTCTGGGGTATGATCCGCTGATGCGGGTGAGCTGCAAAGATGGAAAGGTGACGATTGAGTCTGAGGAGGAAACAAAGGTAGTGGAGACGGCGAAACCATTAACCGTGCTTCGGGATATACTGAAACGGTATAAAGCACCGAGGCTGCCGGATATGCCTCCGTTTACCGGTGGCTTTGTCGGACATTTTTCCTATGGAATGATTGGTTATGCAGAACCCACATTAAAATTAAAAAGCGGTGAGTTCGAAGATTATGACTTTATGTTGTTTGATAAAGTTATCGCCTATGACCATTTGAAACAAAAGATTTGCCTGATTGTCCATATGAAAACGGAACGGGCCATGGAGAATTATGGTCAGGCAACGGCAGAGCTGCAGAAAATGACAGATTTGATCCGGTCAAATGTTGAGCTGCCGGAGTATAAGGCCGATAAGAATGTGAATTTTACCTGTAACCAGACAAAAGAAGAATTTTGTGAAATGGTAGAGCGGGCAAAGCAATATATTTTTGACGGCGACAGTTTTCAGATCGTGGCTTCGAGACGGTTTGAGAGCGAATATAAAGGCAGCCTGATCAATGCATACAGGGTGCTGCGGACAACGAATCCGTCACCTTATATGGTTTATATGAAGATGGACGATAAAGAGATTATAAGTACGTCACCGGAAACGCTGGTGCGTTTGGAAAATGAACGGCTTACCACCTTCCCGGTTGCCGGTTCCCGTCCGAGGGGTGCCACGCCGGAGGAAGATAAAGCCCTGGAAGAAGAGCTTCTGGCCGATGAAAAAGAGCTGGCAGAGCACAACATGCTTGTGGATCTGGGAAGAAATGATTTAGGACGTATCTGTAAATTTGGTTCGGTGGAAGTGACAGAATACAAACAGATTCACAAATATTCCCGAATCATGCACATTTGCTCTCAGGTCGAGGGGGATATCCGGGAAGAGTGTGACAGTCTGGATGCCATCGAGTCGGTGCTTCCGGCAGGAACCCTTTCTGGTGCTCCGAAAATCCGTGCCTGCGAAATTATTGAGGAACTGGAAAAAACGCCGAGAGGTATTTACGGAGGCGCCCTTGGTTATCTGGATTTTACAGGAAATATGGATACCTGTATCGCCATCCGTATGGCGGTGAAAAAGGGTGAGAAAGTCTATGTTCAGGCCGGGGCCGGAATTGTGGCGGACAGTGTACCGGAAACCGAATATGAAGAGACAGCGAATAAAGCCGGCGCAGTCATTCGTGCCATTCAAAATGCCAGGGAGGTGGATGAATAATGCTCCTTTTAATTGATAATTACGACAGTTTTTCCTACAATTTGTTTCAGATGGCTGGAAGTATCCAGCCGGATATAAAAGTTATCCGCAACGATGCCATGACAGTGGAAGAGGTATTTGAGATGAAACCGTCCCACATTATCCTTTCACCGGGGCCGGGCTATCCGAAAGCTGCGGGTATTTGCGAGGAACTGGTTAAAAAAGCGGACGGAACGATTCCGATTCTTGGGGTATGTCTCGGTCATCAGGGAATTTGTGAAGCCTTTGGAGCAGAAATTACCCATGCCAGACATTTGATGCATGGGAAACAGAGCCGTATTCGCATACATAATGAAAACCGAATCTTCAAAGGGTTAGAGATTGAAGAAGATGTGGCCAGATATCATTCCCTGGTGGCAGCGCCGGAGTCCATACCGGATTGTCTGGAAGTGATCGGAGAAGATATTCATGGAGAAATTATGGCGGTGGCTCATCGGGAATATCCGATTTTTGGATTACAGTTTCATCCGGAGTCCATTTTGACTCCGCATGGACGGCAAATGATGAAAAATTTTTTAAGTTTATAGGACGGTATATGACAGGAGGTTATATTATGATACAGGAAGCAATTCGCAAAGTGATGGCAGGAGAAAATTTGGATTTTGATACGGCAAAAACAGTGATGGATGAAATGATGAGCGGTCAGGCTACCCAGGCGCAGATGGCCTCGTATTTGACAGCGCTTCGTATAAAGGGAGAGACCGTGGAAGAAATTACAGCCAGCGCCACATCCATGCGGAGTAAATGCGAATCCCTCCATACGGAAACAGAAGTTATGGAGATTGTGGGAACCGGCGGCGATGAAGTCGGTACTTTTAATATTTCAACGACAGCAGCTTTTGTGGTGGCAGCAGCCGGAGTTCCTATGGCAAAGCATGGAAACCGGAGTGTTTCCAGTAAAAGCGGGGCGGCCGATGTGCTGGAAGCTCTGGGCGCAAAGGTGACATTAAATGCCAGACAGTGTGAGAAAATTTTAAAAGAAACAGGTATCTGCTTCATGTTTGCCCAAATGCATCTTTCTTCGATGAAATATGCGGCTCCGGTTCGGAAAGAACTTGGAATCCGTACAGTATTTAATATTTTAGGGCCACTGACCAATCCGGCCGGTGCCACGATGCAGCTTATGGGTGTTTACAGTCAGGATTTGGTCGAACCTATGGCACAGGTACTCTCAAATCTGGGTGTTAAAAAAGGCTTTGTTGTCTGCGGTGATGACGGCTTGGATGAAGTTACTTTGACCGGACCGACCCATGTGTGCCGGATCAATGACGGACAGTTTGAGTCTTTTGTTATTCGTCCGGAGGATTATGGTTTTACTTCCTGTGATCTTAAAGAACTTATAGGCGGTTCTCCGGAGGACAATGCGAAGATTACACGGGACATTCTTTCCGGTGCGGAACAGGGAGCAAAACGGGATGTCGTTATTTTAAATGCGGCACTTTGCCTGGCATCCGCTTTAGGAAAAGAAATTTCCGAGGGCGTCCGCATGGCCACAGAGCTGATTGACAGCGGAAAGGCATTAGAGAAACTGGAAGCATTTATTCGGGCGACAAACGAGGTAGAAGAATGATTTTAGATGATTTGGTAGCGGCCACCCGGAAACGAATGGAAAGGGATATGAAGCGGGCGCCGTTCGAATATGTCAAAAAGCGTGCCGAGAGTGTGCGTAAAACAGAATTGGCTCAGGCCGGAAAAGGGGCAGTGGATGAGGAAAAGGTATCCTTTGCTTTTGAAAAAAATTTGAGACAGCCTGAGATGCAGTTTATCTGTGAAGTCAAAAAGGCATCGCCGAGTAAAGGGCTGATCGCGGAGCATTTTCCTTATATAGATATCGCAAAGGAATATGAAGCGGCCGGAGCAGCGGCCATCTCCGTGTTGACGGAAACCGATTATTTTCTAGGAGATGACCGATATTTAAGACAAATTTATGAAGCGGTGCAGACGCCGCTTTTGCGAAAGGATTTCACGGTAGATGCCTATCAGATTTATCAGGCAAAAACCCTTGGAGCCAGTGCGGTGTTATTAATCTGTGCGATTTTAGATGAAGAAAGGATTTGTTCCTTTATTGAAATTTGTGACAGTCTGGGAATGTCGGCGCTGGTGGAAGCTCATGACCCGGAGGAGGTCCGAATGGCCAGTCGTGCCGGAGCACGGGTGATTGGGGTGAATAACCGGAACTTAAAGGATTTTACAGTGGATATACACAATAGTCTGAGGCTTCGGGAAATGGTGCCGGGAGATACATTATTTGTGGCTGAAAGCGGCATTTCCACGCCGGAAGATGTGAAGGCGCTGCGTGAAGGCGGTGTCAACGGTGTCCTCATTGGGGAATCTCTGATGCGGGCAAAGGATAAAAAGGTCATGCTGGATTATCTGAGGGGGACCTCATTATGATACGGATTAAAATCTGCGGTCTGCGCCGGGAAGAGGATGTGCTGGGTGTCAATAGTTTTGATATTAACGATGCCGGTTTTGTCTTTGCGAAGAGTCCAAGGCAGATTGATGAAGAAACGGCCGGACAGCTTCGGGAAAAGCTTCGGCCGGACATCGATGCCGTCGGCGTTTTTGTCAATGAAAGGCCGGAGAAGATTATACGGCTGGTAAATAATGGAATTATCCAGAAAGTCCAGCTTCACGGTGACGAGGATGGACTCTATATTCAAAATCTGAAACAGGAGATCAACTGTCCGATCGTGAAGGCGGTTCGGGTACAAAATGCGGATGCCATTTGTCAGGCCGAGACG
>CATYEA010000178.1 GCA_958405355.1 uncultured Lachnospiraceae bacterium | reverse complement strand
CCGCGTCGAGCCTCCTTCAAGTACTAATCCTGCCTGATACATATCTGCTCCACCTTCCTGTCTATAAAATTCTCCCGCACATGACAATGGAAAGAAAAACCCCGCAGAATCTTGCGGGGTTTTATCATCCTGTCCGATATCCATTATACTCTGGATAAATATTCTCCTGTACGTGTATCAATTTTGATAACGTCACCGATCTCAACAAATAATGGCACATAAACCAAAGCACCTGTCTCAACAGTTGCCGGTTTTGTAGCTCCAGTTGATGTATCGCCTTTGAATCCAGGTTCTGTTTCTGTAATCTCCAGCTCTACAAATAATGGTGGTTCCATAGCGAATACTTCGTTATTGTGGGAAAGAATTTTAACCATTTCATTCTCTTTAACGAATTTCAGTGTATCGCCAACCTGATCGTCGCTTAATGCGATCTGATCATAGGTTTCCACATCCATAAAGTGATATAAATCACCATCGCTGTAAAGATACTGCATTTCTTTTCTTTCAATATGTGCCTGAGGGCATTTTTCTGTAGGACGGAAAGTTTTTTCAACAACACCGCCACTCTTGATATTTTTTAATTTTGTACGAACGAAAGCCGCACCTTTTCCAGGTTTTACATGCTGGAATTCAATAATCTGATAAACGTTTCCTTCATATTCAATAGTCAAGCCATTTCTAAAATCACCTGCTGATACCATGCTTGGAGTCCTCCTTAAAAATATTGCATAAATAACTTATTCTAGTATAAATAACTTCCCGCAATTTTTCAACTGTTTTTTTCTCGTTGACGTTTCTTTTTATAAAAATGTAAAACAATTTTTTCCAGTTTTCGTTTGAATACGATCTGAATCTCCTCTTTCGGATGAATCGGCCGGACAAGAATGCTGTAAATTCCAGCCATACGTGCGCCCCAAATGTCTGTAAAAATCTGATCGCCAACAAACAGAACCTTTTCCTTCGGCACATCCATCAACGCCGCCGCCTTCAAGTAATTCTCAGGACTTGGTTTATGAGCGTCGCATACGGTATACGCATGGATATTTTCATTAAACATCTGGACCCTCGGCCCCTTATTGTTGGAAATCAATGCACAGGCAAAGCCAATCTCCTTCAACCGTTCAAACAATTCTTCCGCCCGCGCATCCGCCGGTGCTCCGTGGGGCACTAATGTATTGTCAATATCAAAAATAATTCCCCTATAGCCCTTTTTATACAGTTTCTCAAAAGGTATTTCATAGGTAGACGCCACCCAGGCATCCGGATAAAACATTTCAAGCATTTGGTCTTCCTCCCATGATTTGATATATTTTTTCCATATCCAGCGATTTTCGAACTAAATCCGCCAGTTTGTCATATTCTGTTTCTTTATAGGCTTTCATATCCATCTTTTGAACGCAGATTTTACCCCGTTCTTCCTGGGATATCTCTGAAAATGCCGCACCTTCCCCGGTCAAATGGTATTTTTCCATCAAAGGCACAACAAGGCGGGACAAAAAATCTCCCCCATCAAAAATCCCATGCAGATAGGTTCCCATAACAGTTCCATCCCGGTTCGTCATGCCATCCATCCGTCCGTCAGCAAGCCTTATCCACGGAGAAAACTCCCCTTGCCCACCCGTATGCTCTTCTACGGTATCACCCATATGGATTTCATACCCTTCTACCATACAGCCTTTCAGGCTACCGCTGATAGTTTCCCCGCAGATTCGGGTCCGGGTCTTTTCTTCCTTAAAAATTGTCTGTACAGGTAACAGGCCCATTCCGGCCATCTCTCCGCCATCTTCCACACCTTCCGGATCGGAAAGTATGCTTCCCAGCATCTGATAACCGCCGCAGACACCCATCACGGAAATTCCTTCCCGTGAAAGCCGTATAATCCGTTCTTCCAGGCCATTATTCCGCATCCATCGCAAGTCAGCCATTGTATTTTTCGTTCCCGGAAGTAAGATCAGATGGGGACATCCAAGCTTTGAAGCCCTGTCCACATAACGAAGGGAAACTCCCGGCAGCCGTTCAAAAGCTGTAAAGTCTGTAAAATTTGAAATATGCGGCAGCCGGATGACCGCCACATCCAGACCGCCTGTCATTTCTTCAGCTAACAGATGTTCTGACAGACTGTCTTCATCGTCGATATCAATTTTTTCCATAGGAACAACCCCAACGACAGGAATGTGAACAAGATCCTCCATCATCTGAACACCCGGCTTTAATATTTCCGGGTCTCCCCGGAATTTATTAATGACAAGCCCTCGAATCCGTGCCTGCTCTTCCGGCTCTAAAAGCTTAACCGTTCCATACAGTGAAGCAAAGACGCCGCCCCGGTCAATATCTCCGACAAGAAGCACAGGGGCATCCACCATCTTTGCCAAGCCCATATTAACAATGTCATTTTCTTTTAAATTAATTTCCGCCGGGCTTCCGGCTCCTTCAATGACGATAATATCATAAGCCTCCGAAAGCCTTTCATAAGCCGCCATAATATCCGGAATCAGCTCTGTTTTATGCCGGAAATAATCCATAGCCTTCATCTGTCCCCGGACCCGGCCATTTACAATGACCTGGGACCCGGTATGGCTTGTCGGTTTCAGCAAAATGGGATTCATGTCGGCTGTTGGTTCCACACCGGCCGCCTCAGCCTGCATGACCTGCGCCCTTCCCATCTCAAGACCATCTTTTGTAATATAGGAATTCAGCGCCATATTCTGAGACTTAAAGGGAGCCACACGATAACCGTCCTGGGCAAATACCCGGCACAACCCGGCAGTGATAAAGCTCTTTCCCGAATTGGACATGGTTCCCTGAACCATAATAACCTTCGCTTTCATCGGTCTGCCTTTCTATATATCCAGATTCAACTCCACCGGACAGTGATCTGAACCGAAAATCTCCTGATGGATGGATGCACTCTGAAGCTTATCTTTCAATATTTCCGAAGTCAAAAAGTAGTCAATACGCCATCCCGCATTATTCTTCCGGGCGTTAAACCGGTAGGACCACCAGGAATATTCCCCCGTCTTATCCGGATAAAAATAACGGAAAGTATCAATGAATCCCGCATCTAAAAGCTGTGTCATCTTTGCCCGTTCTTCGTCAGAAAAGCCGGCATTTTTCCGGTTTGTCTTTGGATTTTTAAGGTCGATCTCCTCGTGGGCCACGTTCAGATCGCCGCAGACAACTACGGGTTTTGCCTTTTCCAGTCCCTTGAGATAACTCCGAAAAGCATCTTCCCATTCCATCCGGTAAGGTAATCTGGCCAGACCATCCTTGGAGTTCGGCGTATATACTGTCACCAGATAAAATTTATCATATTCGACAGTGATCACCCGCCCCTCGGTGTCATGCTCTTCAATTCCCATACCATATGTTACATTCAAGGGTTTTACCCGGGTAAATACTGCGGTTCCCGAATACCCTTTACGTTCCGCATAATTCCAGTATTGTTCATATCCCGGCAGTTCCAACTCAATCTGTCCGGCCTGAAGTTTCGTCTCCTGCAGACAAAATATGTCCGCATCCAATGTATTGAATATATCCACAAATCCTTTGCCGACAACGGCACGCAGACCGTTCACATTCCATGAAATTAATTTCATCTCAGCCACTCTCCAATCTTTTCCACCAATGCTCTGTTGGCTTCATGGGTATTAATTCCTATTCGATAAAAATTCTCATTTAAATTCTCATAATCATCACAGCATCGAATCATCATGCCCTGACTAAGCAGCCAGTTTCCCAGAGAACCTTTAGCACTTTCCAGTACTTCGCCCTCCGACGCCTTCCGGCCGCTTTCCGGCGCTTCAAAAAGCAGATAATTCGCCTGTCCATGCACAGTTCTCAGTCCCATCCGGGTAAGTTCTTTATAAAGCCATTCCCGCTCTTTTTCCACATAAACAAGCACTTCTTTTTCGTAATCCGCTGATTTAAGCGCTTCCAGCCCTGCGGCCTCGGCCACACAGTTCACATTCCAATCACAGCCGAATTTATCAATGACATCCCCAAGACCTTCTCGGCCGCATAACAAATAGCCCAGCCGCAGCCCGGCAATACCGAACATTTTCGTAAAGGATTTTAAAATAAGCAATTTCGGGTGTGATGTCAATTCTCCAATCAGAGAATACTGTTCTCCCTGACGGACAAATTCCAAAAAGCATTCATCCACCACCAGCCATGTATCCGTTTCTTCACACCGTTCCAGCACCGCCATTAAGAAATCCGGTGACATCAAAAGTCCAGTAGGATTGTTTGGATTGCACAAAAACACCATATCCGTCTCCGGCCTGATCTGTCCGCATAAATCTGCTTTTACCTGGAAATCTTCGTGATTGATCGGATAATATTCAATCCGGGCATCCACACACCGAAGAGCCGCTTCATACTCGGCAAAGGTCGGGGCCAGGACAAGGGCCTGCTTTGGCCGTAGTGCAAAAACTGTCCGGAAAATCAGATCGGATGCCCCATTTCCCACACAGATATCCGTCATAGCCAAGCCATATTTTTCACTCAGCGCTTCTTTTAATTTTCTCTTACTGTCATCCGGATACCATCCTGCCCGGGACAGACTTTTTTCCATAGCCTTCCGAATATTTTCAGGAATACCCAGCGGTGTCACATTGACAGAAAAATCAATCATATCTTCTTCCTTTTTATCTGAGGCCCTG
>CATYEA010000177.1 GCA_958405355.1 uncultured Lachnospiraceae bacterium | reverse complement strand
GTTCACTTCCAGGCAGCGGCTGTGGAGGCTTGTATAGAAGAAATAAGGGAACGGATCTCGGTTCTGGAGGCGGAGCGGCCGGGCAGAGAAAAACTGTATCAGGTTCTGTCATTGACCATCGGTGGTTTTCTGATTATTTTATTCATTTAGAGAGGGGGCGTCTATGTCCATTCAGCTTATTTATAAAATTGCGGCCGTAGGCATCCTGATATCCATTTTGACCCAGGTGCTGAAACATTCGGGAAGGGATGAGCAGGCATTTTTGGTCAGTCTGGCTGGACTGATTCTTGTGTTGCTGTGGATCGTTCCCTATATCTATGAACTTTTTCAGACGGTGGAGCAGATGTTCGCACTTTGATTGGGGGGATTCGGATGATTAAGATTGCCTGTATTGGATTGATGGCTGTATTTCTGGCATTAAAATTAAAAAGTGTCCAGCCCGAATATGCCCTACTTACGGGAATCGCAGCATGCATTGTTCTGTTTGGATTTTCCGTATCCAAGCTGGAAGTGATATTTTCGGGAATTGACACGATCCGGCAGTACTTGTCGGTGAACAGCGCCTATATTGCCATTATTTTGAAAGTTATTGGTATTGCTTATGTGAGCGAATTTTCAGCAAATTTGTGCAAGGATGCCGGATATGGCGGTATTGCTTCTCAGATTGAAATGTTTGGCAAATTGAGCATCCTTGTGATGAGCCTTCCAATCCTGACCACCCTGCTCACGACGATACAGGAATTTATGGGGGAATGATGGCAGGGAAAAAAAGAAAATATGTCCGGTGGTGGCTGCCGTTGGTCGTGACTCTTTGGCTCGCCGGCTGGATTCCTGTTATGGCGGCAGCGGATGAAGAGGATTTGCTGGATTATGGACAGATTCAGGAGGCTATGGATGATATGCTTCCCCAATCGGTTGAAATATCTTTTTCAGAACTGGTAGGCCAGTTGGTCAATGGCGATATACAGGGCGTGTTTGCCAATCTTAAGGATTATTTACTGGATCAGCTTTTTTATGAAATCCGGAGCAATCGGACCATATTGGTCCAGATGGTGGGAATTGTATTTATCAGCGCGGTATTTACTAATTTCTCTATGGCCTTCTCAAAGACTTTTGTGGCGGAAACAGGATTTTATCTGACATATATGGTTCTGTTTTCTCTGCTTCTGACATCTTTTATGACGGCAGCTCAGATGGCTTCCGGTCTGATGAGCAATATGCTGAAATTCATGTCTGCGCTGGTTCCTGTGTTTTGTTTGTCCGTCACTTTTACGGGAAATATTCAGACAGGCATATGGTATCAGCAGGCCATGGTTACGGGAATCACGCTGACTCAGTGGCTGGTCTCTAAGTTTATTTTAAGTCTTATTCATATGTATGTACTGATTTCCCTTGTCAATCAGTTATCAAAAGAGGATTCTCTCTCAAAATGTGCCGATTTGATAAAAACGGTGGCCGGATGGTCTTTGAAAACAGTTCTCGGTATAATCCTTGGATTAAATTTTATACAAAGTCTTGTAATGCCCGCATTTGATTCTCTGAAAAATGGCTGGGCCATGCGGGTGACATCGGCGGTGCCGGGAGTGGGGGATGCCATGGGAACAGCCATGCAGACGGTCATCGGTTCGGCGGTCCTTATTAAAAACGGTATCGGTGCCGCCGGACTCATCGTACTTGCCTTTTTATTTTTAATACCGGCAGTCAAGCTGGCGGTGATTGTTTTGATGTATCAGATAGCCCAGGTCATCGTTCAGCCGGTGGCGGACAAGCGGATGCTGAATTGCCTGCATTGTGTATCGGAGGGTGTTTTGCTGCTTTTAAAAGTACAGGGGATGGTATTTATCCTTTTTTTCCTGTCTATGGCAATGATGACAGCCGCATCCGGAGCGATTTTCGGCGGATAGAGGAGGTGATTCAAAGACAGAATGATGGGAATTTTTCAGGAATGGATTCAAAATATTGTAGTGTTTCTTCTGCTCATGACAATGGCAGGACAATTAATTCCCGATGAAAAGTACAAAAAATATATACGGCTGACCATGGGACTATTGCTGATTCTCGTCGTCCTGCTTCCTCTGACCCGGTTGGCAGGGATGGACAAAAAGATCTATCAGAATTTTATACGGGAAAGCTTCCGGATTTCGGCAGAAGATGCTCAGGCCGGAGAGTCGATCGTGGGAATGGAAGGACAGTTCGCCGAAGGATATAAACAAATGATTGAAGAAGAAGTACGTTTGTATTTTGAAGCCAATGCCATGGTTTTAAAATATTGTGAATTCGATATGGACAGTGATGCAAAAAGCGAAAACTACGGTCAGATTTATAAAATGAGAGTTGGAATTCTGCCGAAAGACCGGGATATTTCCGGAACGGAGACTACTGACAGCCTGGAAAGGAATGGTAACCAGATACAGAATTCCAAAGCCTCTGGAGAAATCACTTCGGTGGATATCGGAGAAATAAAAATTGGCGGAGATCGGGAAGCAGCGGCCGCATCGGAAGAAAACGAAACTTCAGACAAGGCCGGAATGACAGAATCCTTCGTGCCGGAAGAAAAGATAGAGCAGTGGAAACAGGATGTATCGCTTCAGTTTGGAATCGATGCGGAGCAGTTGGAACTGGAGATATTGTCATGAAAAAATTTCTGGATGTTAAAAATCTAAAATGGAATAAAGAAAGTGCACTGATCATCGTATTGGCAGGAATATTATGTCTTGTTGTTGTTTGGCCGACATCAGGAAACTCTTTGAAGACAGGAGGTTCCGGGCAGTCTTTTGGAGGCAGTACGGATTCTTTGGATTCGGGGCAGATTTCGTCGGATTCCGTGGAAACAGCGCTTAATCTTTATGTGGAGAATCAGGAAGAACGGCTGAAAAGTATTTTGGAGCAAATGGATGGCGTGGGGAAGATACAGGTGATGATCCGGGCAAAAGCATCCAAAGAATATGTGGTGGAGAAGGATTTGACAACAAATACAAACACAGTTCATGAAACAGATGCCCAGGGCGGCACCCGTCAGAGCAACGAGATGAGCAAAAGTGAAAGCGCTCTCTATACAAAAGACGGCAGTGGAAATGATGTACCATGGGTAATTAAAGAACTGGAACCCGAAATTGAAGGTGTTGTTGTTGCGGCCGAAGGCGGTGGAAATGAAAATATTGCCAGCGAAATTACTCAGGCGGTTCAGGTTCTATTTGATATTCCCATACATAAAATTAAAGTAGTAAAAATGAAAGGCGAATAAGGAGGGTCCTGTTTGAAGAAGAAGAGTGTCCGAAAAAATCAGGTAATTATTGCGGCCCTGGCGGTGATGATCGTTGTTGCCGGATATTTAAATTTTAAATCCGGTGCCATGGAGGCCAGAGAGTCTTCCGTATTATCCAATGCCGCAGTAGGTGAGGTGGGAGAAACGGCTGCGGACGAGGTTCTGCTCGATCTGACGGAGAATAACATTCAGGAAATTGAAGTTGCCGATGAAGAGGATATGGAAGATTTGGAGAACAGTGAAGCGGAAAGTCCTGAGGATGTGGGTGAAGCCGTGCTGACAAGTACAGCGGCAGCACAGAATTTCAGCGCCCAGGCCAAATTAAACCGGGAGCAGATGCGCTCGAAAAACAAGGAAGCCTTGATTGAAGTGATTAACAATGAAAATGTTATGGAAGATTTAAAACAGTCAGCCATGGAAGATCTGATGGATATGACAAACCGTTCCGAAATGGAAGTGGCCGCTGAAAATCTTCTCACAGCCAAAGGCTTTGAAAATTCGGTAGTGAGCCTGACAAAGGATTCCTGTGATGTGGTTGTCTGCCGTGAGAGTCTGACGGAGAGTGAACGGGCTCAGATTGAGGATATTATTGCGAGAAAAACGGATGTGGGTACAGAAAATATAGTCATTACAACATTAAATTGATAAATTTCTTTGCAAAAGCATATAATTTTGTTATAATACAAGATAAGAAGCGTTGAGCAAATGGAGGTAGAGACCGATGGCTAAAGAACAGGAAAATACAATGAATTATTCAATACATGATGACCGTGTAATCGGTGAAGTGCAGATTGCAGATGAAGTCGTTGCAATCATTGCAGGACTGGCAGCGACGGAGGTCAAGGGCGTTGCTTCCATGTATGGTAACATCACCAATGAACTGGTGGCAAAGCTCGGCATGAAGAATCTTTCCAAAGGCGTGAAGATTGAAGTGGCCGACAGTAAAGTCAGTGTTGACCTGGCCATTAATCTGGAATATGGATATAACATTCCGGAAGTCACCGGCGCTGTTCAGGATAGAGTAAAAAGTGCCATTGAAACGATGACTGGACTCAGTGTTGAAAATGTAGATATCCGGGTGGCCGGTGTGAATTTGGAAGATGAATAATCTTTCATGAATGAGGTAAGGGACCGAAGCAGAATCATCCGCGTTGGCCCTTGGACTGAGATGTGCATAAGTGACGTAGGGTCTTTTTGACCCTGCGTCACTTTTACAGTGATAAAGGATATTTAGGAGGAAACTATGGGCAGACGAGAGTTGAGAGAGCATATATTTCGTCTGTTATTCCGCACGGAATTTCATTCGGAGGCGGAGATGACAGAGCAGGAAGGTTTTTATCTGGATGATCTCGGAGAAATATCCGACGAAGATCGAACCTATATCCAGGGTAAAGTAGATGCTATCCGT
>CATYEA010000176.1 GCA_958405355.1 uncultured Lachnospiraceae bacterium | reverse complement strand
GGCAGTAAACCCTTTCATATGCAGAGAAGAAGGATTGCCATAGTCCTTTGACATGACTTCAACCATCTTTTCACACACAGAAGGATAAACTCTCGTTGTCGCAGCATTATCCAGATATATTTCTTTTGTAACGGCACTGTGGCCCAAATTGATTTCCATATTATTCCTCTTCAAATTCAAACATCAATATGGACAGCATCGCCAGTCCGGCTGTTTCTGTCCTCAAAATACGTTTTCCAAGAGTCACCGGCAGTGCACCGGCCGCCATGGCCGCTTCCACTTCCGTCTCATCAAAACCGCCTTCCGGTCCAATAAAGATTCCTACGGATTTTCTCCCCTTCAATCCGGCAATGATTTCACGGGTCTTTTCAATGCCTTCTGCCTTTTCATAGGGAATCAGAACCCCTTCCAGATTTTTGGCATAAGCCAGCGCTTCTGACAAAGTCATCACCGGTTTCACTTCCGGAATGATTCCCCGTCCGGACTGTTTCGCCCCGCCCTCGGCAATCTGCTGCCACCGGGCAATTTTCTTCGCTTCTTTTTTCTCATCCAATTTCACGATGACCCGGTTCGTCCGCACCGGAATAATCTCATATACCCCAAGTTCCACCGCTTTCTGGATAATGAGTTCCATCTTATCTGCCTTCGGAAGCCCCTGAAACAGATAGAGCTTCACCGGTAGCTCTACATAAGAATTCCATGAATTTTCAATAGATAGACGAATTTCATCCCGCTCCATTGACAAAATCCGGCAAAAATAATCGGTTCCCCGGCCATCGCTTAATGACAATTCGTCCCCCGGACGCATCCGGAGGACATTTCTTATATGATTTACATCATTCCCCTGAATCACAATACAGTCTTCCTGTACCTGTGACTGATCTACAAAAAATCTCGGCATTTGATTTTCTCCAATTCTAAGCCTTTGCCGTAAAAGATACCCAGCCGCCGGAGTGAGTCACTTCCATAATCTCAAATCCATTTTCTGTCAGGGCTTTTCTTACATCTTCTTCCCGTTCATCAATGATACCAGAGGTTATGAAAAGCGCTCCCGGTTTCATCATTTCTTTTACAACTCCGCTTAACGGAATGATAATTTCAGCAAAAATATTTGCCAGTACCATATCAAATTTATGTTCGCCCACTTTATGACGGAAATCCGCATCGGAAATAACATCTCCGGTAAGTACAGTATAAATATCGCTGTCAATACCGTTCACACGGGCATTTTCAATGGCAGCTTCCACTGCATGAATATCTACATCCGTAGCTGATGCTTCTTTCGCTCCAAGAAGCAGCGCTATGATTGACAAAATACCGCTGCCGCAGCCCACATCCAAAACTTCCTGGCCCGGCTGCATGTATTTCTTCAATTGGGTAATACACAAACGGGTTGTATGATGAGTTCCCGTTCCAAAAGCCGTTCCCGGATCCAGTTCCACGACCAGAGTGTCTTCCGGAACATCTTCCACCGTTTCCCAGGTCGGTTTGATAATAATATGTTCATCTACCTTAAAAGGTTTCCAGTATTTTTTCCAGTTATTCATCCAATCGATATCTTCTGTCTGGGATTTTTCAATGGTCGCCTCTCCGATATCCACAAAATCTGCCAGTTCTTTGACTGCAGCCCATACCTCGTCCACAGTGGATTCATGATCTTTTTCCGGCTCAATCTAACAAGAAACATAGGCTTTACCGTCATCTTCCTCCAAATCCGGGAGCAGATCAATGAACATCCGTTTTTTGTCTTCTTCTGAAAGAGGTACCTTATCTTCAATTTCGATACCTTCAATACCCATTTCTGCCAATGTATAACTGATTAAATCCACCGCCTCTGTAGTGGTCGCCAAGCGATATTTATTCCATTTCATATACAATCCTCATATTATTCATCCAGGTCGTCAAAGGCCTCTTTGACTTTGTCCATAAAGCTCTTTTTCTTTTTACCTTCTTTGCCCTTTGGCTCCTCGGCTTTTTCCGATTTATCTTCCTGTGGGCGGATTCCTTTTAAAGAATCGTCAAACTTTCGGAGCAGTTCTTTCTGCTCATTATTCAATTTTTCCGGAACCTGTACGACCAGAGTCACATAATGATCGCCACGGATATTTTTATTCCGAATGGTCGGAACACCTTTTCCTTTCAGACGGATTCGGGTATCTGTCTGAGTTCCTGCTTTAATTGTCTGGGTCACATCACCATCCACCGTCTTAATAGTGATCTCTCCGCCCAATGCTGCCTGGACAAAGGAAATCGGCATAGTAGAGTAGATATCATATTCCTGACGACGGAAAATCGGATGACGGTCCACACTGACATTTACAAGCAAATCGCCACGGGCGCCGCCATTGGTCCCAGGCTCTCCTTTGCCGCGGATACGCACACTCTGCCCATTATCGATACCGGCCGGAATAGATACTTCAATCGTTTTCTTACTCTTGATATAACCGGTGCCGCCACAATCAGTACATTTATCTTTAATTATTTTACCGCTTCCGTGACAGTCCGGACAGGTCTGAACATTACGGACCATGCCAAACAGAGACTGCTGTGTATAGACAACCTGTCCCTTACCGCCGCACTTACTGCAGGTCTGCGGCTGAGTTCCCGGTTTTGCACCGGTTCCATGACAATGCGGACATTCGTCCTTTAAGTTCATCTCAAATTTCTTATCCACGCCGAATACGGCTTCCATAAAGGATATCCGAACGTTAATTCTTACATTGGCCCCCTGCATCGGTCCATTGTAAGCGCCGCCCCGGCTGCTGCGTCCGCCGCCGAAGAAATCGCCGAAAATATCGCCAAAAATATCGCCCATATCCGCTGCATTGAAATCAAATCCGCCAAATCCACCGGCACCGCCGCCCTGTTCAAAGGCTGCGTGACCGAACTGGTCGTACTGACGTCTTTTTTCTGCATCACTCAATACCGCATAGGCTTCGGATGCCTCTTTAAATTTTGCTTCTGCCTCTTTATCTCCAGGGTTTGTATCCGGATGGTACTTCTTTGCCAGTTTACGATAGGCTTTCTTTAACTCGTCATCTGTAGCCGACTTTGACACACCCAGAACCTCATAGTAATCTCTCTTCGTCTCTGCCATATCCAATCACCTTCTTTTATAACGTAGCGAAAGAGGACGCCCCGACACCTGCCTAAATGCCGGTGTCGAAACAGCCTCTTTATCTATCTTTGGTTATACCAACTCTGTTTATATTACACTTCTTTGTAGTCTGCGTCAACTACATCATCGGCCTGGTAGCTGCCATTAGTACCCTGAGAAGGGTTTGGTCCTGCATTCTGTCCTGCGGCTGCGCCGGCTGCTTCATACATCTTTGTAAATACGCCCTGTGCAGATTCCATCAATTTTTCTTTGGCAGCTTTGATTTCATCCACATCCGCATCGGACATGTTGTCAATATTTGTTCTATCAAGAAGGGCTTTCATGTTATCGATTTCAGCCTGAACCTTTGCTTTGTCATCTGCGCTGACTTTATCTCCAACTTCTTTCAAAGCCTTTTCTGTCTGGAATACCATAGCGTCTGCGTCGTTTCTTGCTTCGATACCCTCTTTACGTTTCTTATCCTGAGCTTCGAACTCAGCGGCTTCTTTAACAGCTTTATCGATTTCAGCATCAGACATATTAGAACCGGCTGTAATTGTGATGTGCTGTTCTTTGCCTGTTCCTAAATCCTTAGCGGATACATTTACAATACCGTTGGCATCGATATCGAAAGTAACTTCAATCTGAGGGATTCCACGTGGAGCTGGTGCGATTCCGTCTAACTGGAAACGGCCAAGGCTCTTATTATCTTTAGCGAACTGACGCTCACCCTGTACAACGTTGATATCTACAGCTGTCTGATTATCTGCTGCTGTAGAGAAAATCTGGCTCTTCTTTGTAGGAATGGTTGTATTTCTTTCAATCAGGTGTGTTGCGATTCCGCCCATTGTTTCGATGGACAATGTCAGTGGTGTAACATCCAGAAGAAGGATATCTCCTGCGCCAGCATCGCCGGCCAGTTTACCACCCTGAATGGAAGCACCGATAGCAACACATTCATCCGGATTCAGGTTCTTGCTTGGCTCTTTGCCTGTCAGCTGTTTAACTTTATCCTGTACAGCCGGGATACGTGTGGAACCACCAACCAGAAGTACCTTGCTCAGTTCGGAAGCTGTGATGCCTGCATCTCTCAGTGCATTCTGAACCGGGATGATTGTTCTTTCAACTAAATCTGCTGTCAATTCATCGAATTTTGCACGGGTCAGATTCATTTCAAAATGTTTTGCGCCCTCTGCAGTTGCTGTGATGAAAGGCAGGTTAATGTTTGTATTTGCTGCGCTGGAAAGTTCTTTCTTCGCTTTTTCAGCAGCTTCTTTCAAACGCTGCATAGCCATCTTATCACCGGAAAGGTCAACACCTTCGGTACGTTTGAATTCATCGATCATATACTGAGTCAGCTTATTATCAAAGTCATCGCCGCCCAGATGGTTATCACCGGAAGTTGCCAATACTTCGATAACGCCGTCGCCAATTTCAATCACGGAAACATCGAATGTACCGCCGCCTAAGTCATAAACCATGATTTTCTGTTCGTTTTCATTATCAAGACCGTAAGCTAAAGCTGCTGCTGTAGGCTCGTTGATGATACGTTTTACATCAAGACCTGCAATCTTAC
>CATYEA010000175.1 GCA_958405355.1 uncultured Lachnospiraceae bacterium | reverse complement strand
CATCCTGTGCTGTCAGCTTAGTTTTTGATGAAGTGTAAATACATACCGCTACTTTAGCCTTCTTTTTTGCAAGTATATTTAATGTTCCAACATCTACATACCCATCGATCAATACAATATTGTTTTCTGCCTGTCCAATTATCTTTGAAAGCAAACTAAACGCATCGAATATCTGGCCGGCAAAAAATATTTTCTGACTGCTCTCCTGGTGTTCTGCTATGTAATCAAATACCTGCTCAAAACGTTCTTCATTGCGTTGCTGATCTGCAATCTGTTTCATTTTAATCTGATTCATTTCTTCCAGAATCAAAGATGTATGAGCCATATATTTCCGCATTTCCACAAAAGTTTTCATAATCTTAATACTGACCTGTACCGCTATATCACTCCGAAGTACTGCTGAAATCATGGCAATGCCTTGCTCCGTATAAACATATGGAAGGGTTCGTCGACCACCATGCTCATTGCCCTCGAAACTTGATATTCCAAATTGGAATTTCAAGTTTTGATACTCTTCTTTTGTCAATTGAAAACAAAAATCTTCTGGAAACCTCTTTTCATTTCTTTTTCTGGCTTTATTAAGATTAAACGTTTCCACCTGATATAATCTTGCCAAATCGCTATCCAGCATGACTTGCTTGCCACGGACAACATAGACCAAATTTTGAATTGTCTCCATTGGCACAAGTACTTCCGTATTTTTTGTTTCTTCTTCTACATTAGCAGTTTCTATTTTTTCACCCATTTTGTTTATCTCTCACTAATTTTTCATACTCAAACTGATATCTCATCAGCCTTGGAATATATTCCGGCGGTGTCCTTCGGCCAGCTTCCCAATCTTCAATCGTCCGAAGCGGGATTCCAAAATGCTCTGAAAATTCCTTCCGATTCAATCCTGTTTCTTTTCTAAGCTCTATAATAGCATCCTTAATTTCCTTCATCATACGCCCCTCTTTTCGCATTGCGTGGTTTCTCCATTATTATACACTATTTTTTACATATATGGAAGTCCAAATCAAAACAAAAAGCGATATCGTCACTTTTTGACAAATATCGCCTACGCACTTGGATTTAATCACATTTTTTAATTTCTTTTCTCCATAATATGATAACAGAGAAAGTCTCCATTCTCGGTTTCAATTTTCTCATAAGAAACAATCTGATATCCTCTTTTTAAATACATGCTTTCTGCCGGGAAAGAAGCATCGATATGTACAACGGGATAGCTTTGAAAAACCTGCTCTTCCAATAAGTCCATCAGCCTGCTGCCATAGCCTTTTCCCTGGTATTCAGGTAAAATAAATAAACGGCAGATTTCATTTCTTCGAATGCTTCCAGTTCCCACCAGCCTCTGTCCCGCCATGGCAAGATAAACCTTTTCTTCTCTCATTGCTGCTTTTATTCGCTCTTCACAATGCAGATTCAGAAAATACTGAATCGTTCCTGCCGGATAGTATTTGGGATATACACTTTTTATCGTTTCTTCCACAATATCCGCGGCCTGCTTTGGATGAACCGCACATTTTAATTCTATAACTGATTCTGGCATTTCCAAATCTCCCTACTTTCCAACTTTGCTCTTGCCCCCATTAACCATAATAAGAATACCTTTCAAAATGGATACTCATATTCAAAAGAAGCTCTTTCTGTTTTAAATGCAAAAAGGACCTCATTATTTTTTTGAAATCTGTAAAAGGCCCTGCCGGATGCATTTTCACGGATAGTCCTTGTCATATTTCCCATTGCCGGAGCTTTAAGGGGCTTTCCGGAAGCTTCCGGAAGGAATACTTCCAGTTTCAAATTCCCCTGAACAATCTGAATCCTTCCCTGGCGGATTCGGACGGCCCTGGCTCCCAGATAAGTCGCCAGCCGGTACTCATGGCCCTGCCATAACACAACGCCTATAATACCCGTAAAATGAAAACCAGCCAGGGGAATATCCGCTGCGGATAACATCAAGGAACCGCCTCGAAAACAGCACTGGGTCCAGGCATATTGCCTCGGAAAGGAGCATCCCCGGTCCCCTTCCCAATATCCCCAGGCATTTCGAAAAACATATTCACGCCCGTTGATGTGTATCTTTCCGGAAACTCTATGTTTCATACTCCACACACTATGACGGCACTCTAAAAAGGGCACGCATACAAAGGGGCCCATAATATCATATTTCAGAGGAGACAGCGGGCCAAAATCCAATCGGCCGCAAACACTCAATTCCGGCGTCCATACATTCAGTTGTATACCACTCTCACCGAATCGATTCTTACCAATAAAAATATTTTTCCCCGTTCGATAAAATAAATTTCCGGGTAACTCGACTGTCCGGACGTCCGTATCCGTAATAAACTGAATCGAACAGGTCTGTCTTCGTCCTGAACGATGAACCGCCGGTATCACCGCTAAGGTCTGTGTATCCGATTGACATTTAAAATACCACCCATAAAAATGCCCCTGCATGCCGCTTCGCCTCCTGGAAAAAGATATTCTTTATTCTTTGCCAAAGGGCAGCGACATATTCATGTTTTGTCAGCATCTATTAGATATTCCTTATCTCATCTTCGACCTTCACCGTAAATTCCAGGCAGACTTGTTCTGCCTGTGTACTGCGGATTTTAAGCAGAATTTTTCCGGGGATTCCCTTTGTTTTTACATAGGTTCCACCCATGCCTCCCTGCAAGGCAATGACGGAAGGACCAATCAGAGAGCCTTCCCCTTCCACTTTAAAGTAAACCGGTTCATTATAAAAATTCAGTATATTCCCATTTTCATCGACGGCCTGAATCCGCACAGCAGCCACATCATAGCTGTGCTCTTCCTTTAATTCTCTGTGGTCAACCTGAACCCTTAATGACACCTTTTTCATCGGTTCTTTAATAACTGTTTTAACGACTTTCTGATTCTTGACTGCCTCAAAGCGATATCGGGTCGAAACGCCGCCCCAGTCTCCCACATAGCGGGTATATAAATCCGACACCTGATTCATATTCATCCGATACACAAAAAGAAGCTTCAAAATCGCCGGATACAGCCGTTTCGGGATGTGGGTCTCACCGCAGCGGGCCACCGTATTCAGCAGTTTTTTCAAGCTATCCGCCTGGCTCTTCGGCATATGCTCTTTTGTTTCCAACACATCTCCGACAAAATCATCAATTAAAATCGGCCCATGCTGCAAATTCTTCCAACCGGATTCCTCCCGTTTATATTCACGTATGAAGCAATCATTCTTATACATACGGACACTGTCCGCATTGGTAAAGATATATAAATCTGTCCACCGGCTTGCCGGATGTTCGCCAATTTCCATAAAGGAACTGATTTCCAGCACCGGCTGTTCCTCCTGCTGACTTGCATAAACGGCCGCAGCCGTCTTGGGATTGCGAAACATATCCAGCACACCGTGATAACAAATACGGTCCCCGCTTCCAAAATCCTTATGAGTATTATAATCTGCCATACACCAGCCAAAGCAGCCCGCAATATCCGCCTGTCCGGCGACTGCATTCAGCACATTGGCATGGCGCAGCGCATGCTCTGTCCTTTTATTTTCACAGTCAAATGCTTTTGTCGGATACATATGTCCATTGTATTCACTGATTAAATAGGGCTTATCCATATCCGAAGTTATTTTGGATTTCTTTTCACACCCCGGTTTTTCTCCATCATGTATAAAATCATTATATGTATACACATCTTCCAGAAGGCTGCTCCTTTTGCAGGCCCGAACCCCACCTGTCGGGCGTGTATCATCCAACTCATGGGCAGCTTCATTCGTACGCTTATAAAAGGAATCATCATCCTTCGATTCATTAATCCGCACGCCCCACAGAATAATCGACGGATGATTCCGGTACTGAATAATCATATCCCGGACATTTTGAACCGCTTGGTCTTTCCATGTTTCATCTCCGATGTGCTGCCATCCGGGAATCTCCGTAAATACCAGGAGGCCCAGTTCATCACAGCGATTTAAGAAATAATGGGACTGGGGATAATGGGAAGTCCGCACCGCATTGACACCAAGCTCCTTTTTCAAAACATCCGCATCCATTCTCTGCACCGATGCCGGCATTGCATAGCCAACATAAGGATAACTCTGATGTCTGTTCAAACCGCGGATTTTTAGTTTTCTTCCATTCAGATAAAAACCGTCTTTCCGAAATTCTGCCCGACGAAAACCGGCTGTTATTACCTGTTCATCCACTATTTCACCGTTCATGAAAAGTTCGGTTTTGATTTCATATAACACGGGACACTCCACATCCCAAAGCCCGGCCTGAAAATTTGAAAACTTCAATATTTCTTTTTCCTGCTTTACCTCTTTTTCACCAAGGAAATGATACTCCGTTTCACCTTTTTGGCGAATCCACTGCCGGAGCAGGCCGCCGCTCTCCGCCGGACTTATTGTCACTTTTGATTCCAGCGAGACAGATACGTCCGGTCCTTTCGGCACGTCCCGGTCCTCCAGAGAAGGGCAAACGCCCTCTCCAATCTGAACCTGGGGCTTCACAAACACATCCTCCAGATACTCCCGGTTCCGCACCTCCACATACACATCCCGATAAATTCCGCCATAGGTCATATAGTCAATGACAAATCCAAAAGGCGGAAAATTAAGGCTTTCCCTGCTGTCAACTTTCACCGTCAGAAGATTTTCTTCCCCATAATTCAGTTCGTCGCTGATATCCACAGAAAACGC